>JAFZOE010000340.1 GCA_017552845.1 Clostridia bacterium | reverse complement strand
GGTGAAGAAAATGAAAATCGTAATTCTTGACGGATATGCCGAAAATCCGGGCGATCTCTCATGGGAGTGGCTCGGCGAATACGGCGAATATACGGTCTATGACCGCACCCCCGCGGAGCTTATCGACGAGCGTTGCGCGGGCTGCGACACGATTATCACAAACAAAACGCCGCTGACGAGAGCGACGCTTGAGAAGATTGAAAATCTTAAATATGTCGGCCTGCTGAGCACGGGCTATAATGTCGTTGACTGGGAATATTGCAGAGAAATCGGTGTGCCCGTCTGCAATATCCCGACTTACAGCACGATGGCGGTAGCCCAGAATGTCTTCGCCCATATTATCGCTTACACAAACAGAGTTGCCGAGCATTCCGCATCCGTTCACGCGGGCGAATGGGCGGCAAACCCCGATTTCTCATATCAGGTTGCCCCGATTTATGAGCTTGACGGCAAGACTCTCGGCATTATCGGCTTCGGCAAAATCGGAAAAGCGGTCGCAAAAATCGCTAACGCATACGGTATGAAAGTTCTCGCGCAGACCAATCACCCTCAGCCGACCGACGGAGTTGAATTCACCGACAGGGAAACGCTCATTGCAAATTCGGATTTTATCACAATTCACACTCCGCTCACTCCCGAAACGCAGGATATGGTTAATGCAGATTTTCTCGCGAAAATGAAAAAGACGGCAATGCTGATAAACACATCGCGCGGTCCGGTTATCGATGAAAACGCGCTCGCGGATGCTCTGAAAAACGGTGTTATTGCCGCGGCGGGGCTCGATGTCATGCGTAAGGAGCCGCCCGAGAAGGATAATCCGCTCTGCTCCCTGCCGAATTGCTCGATTACTCCGCATATTGCCTGGGCGGGTTATGAAACACGCGTGCGCCTGATGGAAATATGCAAAGAGAATATCAGAGCATTCGCCGAAGGCAAGCCGATCAATCTTGTTTATTGAGGAAAGAAATATGAGAATTCTTGTTATTGACGGGCAGGGCGGTCAGCTCGGAGCCCAGATAATAAAATCGGTGAAATCAAAATTCGAAGGTGCGGAAATAACCGCAGTCGGAACGAATTCCGCGGCGACTCTCGCTATGCTCAAAGCGGGCGCGGACAACGCCGCAACAGGCGAAAATCCCGTAAAAGTTGCCTGCCGCAGCGCGGATGTAATTATCGGACCGGTCGGAATCGTAATAGCAGATTCACTCTGCGGTGAAATCACGCCTGAGATGGCGGTTGCGGTCGGTCAGGCCGACGCCGTGCGGATTCTTGTTCCCATGAATAAATGCGAGAATCAGGTTGCGGGCGTTCCCGATCTCTCCACCGCCGCGCTTATCAACGATGTAACCGAAAAAATCGGAAAACTCAATATGAAATAAAATCAAAGGCACGGAGCAGTCCGTGCCTTTTTGTTCGTTATCTGATTATCTCTGCCGTCCAGGGGAAGTCAAATCTGCCGCCGGGGGCGAGTGAGCGGATTTCGCGTTTCTTTGAAATGTCGTCCTTGACCTCGTGCGAGTCGTTGATGCCGTGCCAGGGCTCGATGCATACATAGGGTGCGCCGGGCTTTGCCCAGATTCCGAGAACGGGCGCGTCGCCGAAAGTGAACTCGATTTCGTTTTCGCCTTTAAGGCGCAGTTTCTTTGATTTCAGCCCCGAAATTATCAGCGCATCGGGCTCAAAAATTTCTTTTGTAATCACTATCTCCTTCTCGTTGTCGAGCAGGGGAAATTTTTTATCGATGAGCAGATTTGTTCTGTCGATTCTCTCGGTGCAGACAGTCTCGGGCTGCTCGAATTCTATGATATCGCCGAGTTCGCAGTTGAATGCGGGATGCGCTCCGATGGAGAAATACATGGTCTTTTCATCTTTGTTTATGACGGAAAGCGTGTTTTTCAGCGCTCTGCCCTCAAGTTCAAACGTTGCGAGCAGTTCAAATTCAAACGGATATTTTTCGAGAGTTTCGGGCGTGCTTTTCAGCGAAAATACAGCTTTTGCCCCCTCGCATTCAACCATATCGAAAACGAGCTTTCTCGCGAGGCCGTGCTTCGGCATAGAGTATTCTTTTCCGTTGTAAAAGTATCTGTCGCCGTTAAGCTGACCGATGACGGGGAAGAGTATCGGCGCCTGCCCATACCAGATTTCCTCCCTGCCGGGCCAGATATATTCCTTGCCGTTTTCCTTTGATTTCAGCGAATGAAGCTCCGCGCCGGAATCGTTGATTTCACAGGTGAGATATTCATTTTCAATTTTATAAAACATAGCAATTCCCCTTTGCGTTTATTCGTTTATATTGTATTCCTCATCCGGAAAAATGTCAAACATAAAGTCGACCGCTTTACCTTCCCGCAAAAATTTATTGTAAAATGCCCCGTAATAGTTTATAATTATTTAATACAGAAATAATGAAGGCGAAGTGAAGG
This sequence comes from Clostridia bacterium, assembly GCA_017552845.1. Taxonomy (GTDB): domain Bacteria; phylum Bacillota; class Clostridia; order Oscillospirales; family Acutalibacteraceae; genus CAG-177. The sequence goes on along the minus strand of JAFZOE010000340.1, from coordinate 2,358 downwards.
AATGAAAACAAAACAGAAGGTTCTTATTGTGTGTCTGCTGGTGCTGTTTATCGGCGCTTCCGTTTTTATGTCGTTCAATATGATCTCGCGCCCGACCTATGAATTCTCCTACGCTGAGAATTACAGGGATTCGGGTAAATCGGGCTATGTGTTCGACGGCTTCAACGGAAACGGCAGCACTCCCGAAATTCATATTGACCATCCTTATTCGAAGGTCAACGGCAAGTGGATTCCCGATGAGAGCAAGGATGTCATCGCGGTCGATAATTATACCCTTGTCAGCGATGAATATGTGAAATATATCTACATAGGTCCGACTGTCGAGTATATTGACGAGCAGGCGTTTGTCTACTGCAAGCAGCTGCGTGCGGTCTATGTTGACGAAGCGAACCCTAATTACCGGGATATTGACGGCGTGCTCTATACCAAGGATATGAAGACGATGATTCTCTATCCCATCTGCCGCTGCACACAGCTCGTTTTTGACGATATCGGCGAATTCGGCGATGTGAAGAATATCGGCCTCGATGTCAAGGAAAACTTTGACATTCAGGGTAAGGATGACGCTGAGCTTTTCACCGCCCTTCATAAGCAGATAAGAGAGACTAACGGCGACGATTTCACTCAGGCTATGTTTGACGAAATGCTTGAAAAGAAAGTCACCGCGCCCTATATCGGCACATATTATGTGCTTAAAGAAAAGACTGCGGCATCTCTCAAGGTCGAAAAAGCCTGGAGCTGCGATGAAAAATACACAGTTCCCGACGGAGTTGAGAGAATCGCTGGCAACGCCTTCTATAAATGCGACAGACTTATTGAAATAAACCTTCCCGATACAGTAAAAGAAATCGGCAACATGGCGTTTTTCAAATGCTACGGAACTTCGCTCATCCGCCTTCCCGATTCGCTTGAATATATCGGCAACGACGCCTTCAGCTATTGCGAAAACATGAGATACGCGGTCTATATTCCCGCGTCTGTCAAGCATATCGGCCACCACGCCTTCTATAAATGCAGCAACGATCTCAAATACTATATGGGAGCAAAGTCCGATGAAGGTCTTGATCTCGGCGGCAGATGGCAGGCGAGAAGCGACAATAAATTTGAGGCCGATCCTCCGCTCTGGGGCACAACCCGCGCGGAATGCGACAAATACAATCAGGAGCTCTATGACAGAGACGCAAAAGAAGCCGAAGAGGCCGCGAAGAACGCCGAGCAGGACAACAATTCAAATTCCTCAAAGGATGAGCTCAACACCACAGCTGTCAAAATTATAATGATATTCTTCTTCATTCCCGGTTTCCTGTATATAGGAGTTCAGGTTATCAGGGCGATGTTCAAGGAAGATTTTCTCATGACAAAGAGAGGCAGGGCAAAGCTCGAGGCGCTCAAGAAAGAAAAAGAAGCCATCCATCAGGCCTATGTTGAGGCGGGCAAAGCCGAGGCGGAGGAATCCGCCGACGAACCAACGGAAACACCGGAGGAGCCCGAAAAGCCAGGCGATGAAGAGAATGCAGAGGAAGGGGGAGACAAATAATGGCAGGCGAAAAAGGCGCTAAAGTCAAAGCGTTTTTCGGCGAATTCAAGGACCATTGGAACACCCCCAAAGAGGGCAGATATGTTCCCTATAAAGAATACCTCTCCGTTTTCTCAGGAGTCGGCGGCGACTACGCTCTTCAGAGAGTTCTCAATTATCTCTCTTTCGGCACGGGATGTTTCCTCGTAATCTTCTATTATGAAATCCCCGTTTTGACCTTCTCGATTATCGGCGCATTCTTTATGGTGCAGGGCTATTTCTGGAGCATCCTGAATATGATTATTTCGGATAATCTGGGTTACCTGCCGAAAAAGACGGAGAAGAAGCTGTATATTCTCTATTTCTTCTTTACCGCGCTCGGTATTCTGTTCCTCGTTTTCGATTTTTCAACCATAATTCCGTTCCCCGAAAGGCTCAGGAACTATCTTGAATCCTTCCCGGGAATCAATATGAGAAACACGCTCAAAATATTCGGCGCACACTGGATAGTCTGCGGCTACGGCGGAGCCCGCGCGATTTTCATCCGCAAAAAATGGCTCCCGAAACTCGGCAGATACAAGCTTTTCGCCTATCCGAATGTCATCCCCGCGATGATACTCGTGCTGCTTATATGCTGGCTTCCGCTCTATGAGAAGCCGCTCTATGAGAGAGTTTGGATGCTCTATCTGCTCTTCTCGCTTTACGGCATGTTTACTTATACAGGCGGCGCCTCGGCGATTTCAAACACCATTTCGCCCGATCCGCACGAGAGAATGCTCGTTCGCTGCTATCCCGAAAAGCTCAGCCACCTTTTCAATTCGATAGTCGTTGTATCGGTTCTT
>JAFZOE010000339.1 GCA_017552845.1 Clostridia bacterium | reverse complement strand
GAGTATTTCTTTTATCTTTTTCATTATTTCACCTTCTCCATCAGTTCGTCAAAAGCTTCTGCATAGATTCTGCCAATAAACTCAGAACCATTTGCGTTTGGATGAACGCCGTCATCGGACCAGTGCTTTGAAGGATATTCAAGCAGTGCTTTTGCAAAAATGCCGTCAAGCGGAATATAAACATCCGCATATTCTCTGGCAAGTTTTCTGGTTATGTCAATCTTCGGATTCAGATCTTCTCTGAAGAAATCTTTATCATCTGCCGGTAGAAGAAACTGCTCAATCATTATAATCTTTGCATTTGTATCTTTCTTGATACGATCAAGAACAAATCTGTATTGCTCTTCGTATTTTTGATTTGAAAGCCAGTTCCTGTCAGATGCATAATGCCAGGTATCATTGACCCCTATCATTATTGAAATAATATCGGGTTTTATATCAATAAAATCAGGCTTAATTCTGGCGACCAGATCTTTTGTTTGATCTCCGCTTATTCCGAGGTTAATGAATTCTATATCGCTGTATTTTTGTGAAATATTAGCTGCGGCATATTTGGGATAACCGTTGCCTAGATTATGATAATCGCTTCTGTCTCTTCCCGCATCGGTTATTGAATCACCTTGAAATAATAATCTCATAATTACCTCCGGAAAATTATTATTTATTATAACATTATTATATAGTTTTAATCAAGTGTTTTATCGATTGACTTTATTTGAGATATCATATAAAATTTATTTGTAGAAAATGCAAGGAGACTAAAATGAAAAGTTTTGAACTCACAGGCAGACATTATATAGATTTAATTAAGAATAGCGAATTACCTGCGCTGATTTACGGAATGGGAAACGGCGCGGATAAAGTAATCGATTTATTCAATGAAAATGATATAAATATTCTCGGTGTAACCGCGAGCGATGATTTTGTCAGAGGTCAGATATTCAGAGGATTTATAGTCAAGAAATTAAGTGATTATAATGGCGAATTCATAATAACTCCTGCTTTCGGAACAAGTATCGAAAACGTTATGAATCATATTATTGATCTTAATAAAGATTATCGTTTGCTGTATCCTGCCGTTCCTGTATGCGGAGATAAAATTGCTGGTGATTCATTTTTCGAAAAGTATTCCGATAAAATTGATGCCGCGTATGAGTTGTTAAGCGAAAAGTCTAAAATAATATTTATAGGATATCTTGAATTCATTTATACCGGCGAATTGAGATATCTGCTTGATATTACAATTGAAAAAGATGAAATATTCAGGTCGTTTCTTAATCTTGACGGAATAGGAACCTATATTGATGTCGGAGCATATAAAGGCGATACAGTCAAAGAATATCTGAATTATACTAAAGGAATCTATGATGAAATTATTGCTGTAGAGCCCGATAAAAAGAATTATGAAAAATTGAAAATGTATCTTGATAATTATAATAACGCTTTTGCAGTAAATAAAGTGTGCTCTGATATAATCGGGAGAACCGGATTTATTTCTTCGGGCGGCAGGCAGTCATATATTTCTGAAAAAGGTGCGCCGACAGTAACAGTAACAATCGATGAATTGAGCGAAGGAAAAAACATAACATATATTAAAATTGATGCGGAAGGGGAGGAACAGAGACTAATCAAAGGGGCTAAAAATACAATAAAGCGCTGTAAGCCGAAGCTTAACATAGCGCTTTATCATAAGTTCAGTGATATTTTTGAAATTCCACTTCAGATTGCCGAGTTGAATCCCGATTACAGATTTGAAATAAGGCATCATCCTTATTTTCCTGCGTGGGATACAAATCTATATTGTGTCTGATTATTTATAGTATTTTTCAATCTTTTTCTGCCAGGCGTTGATTCTGGAATTATCATATTTTGCCGGAATCTGACGGGCAGTTTCCATAGCGGATTTACCGTTCATAAGAGCTTTGATGATATCGGTATAGAACTTGAATTTCTTTCTGCCTATGCCGAATTTTTCCATGATGAAACCGAACGAAGCAATAATTCCTTTACCCATTACGACGGT
>JAFZOE010000338.1 GCA_017552845.1 Clostridia bacterium | reverse complement strand
AGTTGCCTCTCTCTTTTCGCGGTAGTTGCCGACATTGATTGAAACGCGCTTGTATTCATCCGTCGCTCTGTTGAGAACAAGGCGGGTGAGATACTGGATGGCGTCGAGAGTTTCGCCTCTTCTGCCGATTACGGAGCCGTAATCATCGCCGCAGTTGATTTCGATCCTGACGTCTTCGCCGTTTTCAACCTTGATATCGATTTCGGGATTCTCTGCGCCGAGAGACGCGAGAATTGTATTGAGATATGCCTTTACCGAGGCAAATTTATCTTCTTCGATTTCATAGTATGCTCTGACTTCGCAGTCCGAGCCGCCGAATATACCGAGAATTTTCGGCTTTGCCTGAGCTATTACTTCATGCTTAACTTCTGCATCTTCGGGAGCGTTGAGCTTCGCGAGAGCAGCCTGATAAGCTTCATCGGCTGTTGCACCTTTGCCGATTGCTTCTTTAATCAACGAAATTCACCACCTGGATTTACTTTTCTTCGTTTACCTTCGCGGCAAACTTGATGTTGTTTTCCCTTGACCGGCGCTCAACTGTCTCTTCAACCATCAATTTGGCGAGGACCTTTTTGGGAGAATAAAAATGGCCGATCAATACACTCTGAATAAATCCGAATAAACCGGATGCGATCCAGTAAATACCGATACCTGCGGGGTAAGAGACAACGAACCACAGAGACAGGCCAGCCATGCCTACAGTCATGCAGCCCATGGATTTTGCGGCGGCCGCATTCTGCTGCTGATCCTTCTGCTTTATCATCGAATAGAGAGATGAAGCGAGGGTCGAGACCGTGGATAATACCGGAATTGCCCAGATAATATGCGGGAATTTGAAATTCTTCGGTATATCTCCGAGGTCGAAAAGGCCGAAAAATGAGAAGTTAATGGCGCTTATCTTGTCAATTGTTGCCTGGGACACTCCTTTTGAAAGCGCTTCGGCGGCGATTTCCCTGATATTCTGAACGACGAGAAGCTCATCCATAATTGTGCTCTTTGCCATATTGGTCGGCTTGAAAGAGGTGATGAGCGAGGTAAGAGTCGTTATTTCCGCTGCGGGAATACCCCTGAGGAAATTTGAAAGCGGATAGTAAATCGCGCCGATAAGGCCGAAGAGGATAAGGAACTGGATAATCATCGGAGCTCCGCAGCCGGCGTTCATCGGGTTATAACCCTCACGCTGATAGAGAGCCTGCGTCTCCTCCTGAATCCTGCGCTGGTCGCCCGCGTATTTCTCCTGAATCTTGCGGATTTTGGACTGCATACGCTGAGTTTTTGCCATTCCCTTCTGCTGATGAATGCTTGAGGGAATGAGAATCAGTCTCGCAATGAGAGTGAGCAAAACTATCGATATGGCAAAATTGCCGAAACCGATGGTTTCGTAAATCAGCTTGAGCAGAAATCCGAAAGGAACGCCCAGCACTTTATAAAGGCCTATCATTTCCTGTCCTCCGAGTGTCTGTGTTTCTTTGGCGGCACCGGATCATAGCCGCCGGGAAAGAGAATATTGCATCTCATAAGCCGCAGTATGGCGAGCAGCGTCCCTTTGAACGCTCCGTGAATCTGAATCGCCTGAACTGCGTAATTCGAGCAGGTCGGGTAATACCTGCACATAGGGGGCAAAAGCGGAGAAATATGCTTCTGATAAAAGCGTATCATTTTAAGCAGAATATTTTTCATCTGCCCTCCCCCTTTTCAGGTTTTTCGTATAACTCCGAGTTGTGTGAGTTGTTTCGACATGGCCGAAGCCACGGCGGGAGTTTTCAGAATTTTTGTTTTGTGCCTTGCAACAAAGACTATGTCCCAATCCCCGGTAACCTGCGTATCAAGAGAAGACCAGGCCGCTCTGATTACGCGGCGGCATCTGTTTCTCTCTACCGCGCTTCCGATTTTTTTGGAAGTGGTTATGCCCACTCTGCAGCCCGAGCCGCGGAGCCTGCTCTTGAAAACATAGGTAACGAGCTCCGGCGAAGCGCAGGATTTGCCGCGGGCGTAAGCGCGGTGGAATTCGGAATTCTGTTTTAAGGCGATGATGCGCGACATTGGGGATTATCGCTTAATAGCTGAGCTGCTTCCTGCCCTTGGCTCTGCGGCGGGCAAGAACCTTGCGGCCGTTTCTGTCGGACATTCTCTTGCGGAATCCGTGTTCCTTTTTGCGATGACGCTTTTTGGGCTGATAAGTTCTTAACATATCGCTGACCTCCGTTCACTGTGAGTTATAGAATCAAACCTCGCGGCATTTACCCCTGCCGCCCGGCTCAATTTTCGTTTTGGGGCAAAACGGACATAATTTGCCCATAGCCCTCGGAGTTTAGATTATAATACAAATTACATATAAAAGTCAATATATTTTTAATTTTACTATAAAAATATTTCCCCTCCCCTTGAAATCTGCCTTTATTTATGATAATATACGACTAATAATGTTTAATATGGAGTAAAATCCGCTGTCAGGAGCTGTAAAATGGATT
>JAFZOE010000337.1 GCA_017552845.1 Clostridia bacterium | reverse complement strand
TTGACGAAGTCCTGGTTGCCGCTGGCGAGGGTGGTGCCGAGGGATTTGCCTGAGCCGGAAATCGAGACGCGGGTGGTCTGCGTCAGCGAAACGACGCGGTTATTCTCGGGGTTGAAGGTGAGCACGCTCTCGCAGTCGTGGAAGGTGAGCGAGTAGTTGACATCCTTGAATACCGCGGAAACTATGCCGCCGTTGAGTTTCTCATCGATTTCCTTCTTTGAAATCGGGGTGATGATTCCGCCGGTCTTGCTCGGCGCGGTGGATGCGCCGTGAGCCGCGGGCTCGGGATTCTTCTCGGTTCCGGTGACGAGCGTAATCCTGACGTTGCCGTTCGGGAGCTCCTCATATTTCGCAACCTTGAGGAAATCGGGATCCTCGAGCATACAGCCCTTCGGGGTGTTTCTGATCGGGAAATCGTTCATATCGTTGCCCTTGGGATAGACGTCGGGCTTCTTCTCGGCATCCTCTTTTGAGGTCATGAAGTTGCTCGCAACGCTCAGACCCGCGCTCAGCAGGGTTTTGCCGCTGGTGATGACTCTGCCCTCTTCGGGAAGCTCCTGGTATTCAACCTTCGTGAAGCCGGGGGCGTCTTTTTTGACTTTATTCATGACTTCGGCATATACCGCGAGAATCTCAGCCTTGGTTTCGGGCTTTTTCTTTTCGCCCTCCTCGGTCGATTCCTCGGATTCGTCGGTGCTCTCTGCGGTGACGTCGGCCTCTTCGGTCTTATCCTCGCCGCTTGACGCCTCGGTTTCGGATTCGGTGATTTCGGTTGTGATTTCGGCTGTTGTGCCGGTGGTGGTTTCATCCTCCTGCTTCGCTCCGCAAGCCGCGAGCGCGAGAAGCATTGAAACAGCCATAATTATCGCAATAATTTTTTTCATGGTTCCCTCCGTGAATACACTGTATATTATATATAAAAAATACTACTTAAAGGGTGAATTGTCAAGAAAGAATACGGTTAATGCTCCGCATAGCGTTGTCGGCGGGCGGATGATATCCGGTCTCGCCTGTCGGCTCGGTCGGCGCTTCTGCCTGCGGCAGAGGTCTCCACCGGAGACCCGCGCCCCTACGATTTCCGAAATATTATACCCTGTCATTCTGAGGCGGATGCCGAAGAATCGCAAGTCTGCGAAAAGCCTGTAAATGAGATCCTTCGCAGCGCTCAGGATGATACGGAATCTGTAAGAAAAACCCGCAGGGGAGACCTGCGGGCCTGATTATTAAACTCAGTTCTTCTTGGGAGGTCTGTTGCCTCTGTTTCCTCTGAAGGAGCCGCCCTTGCGCGGAGTGTCGGAGAGGGTGTTTTCGGGAACAAGGCCTTCAACCTCGATGAGCGCCTCGCGGCGTGAGAAATTGAGTCTGCCCTGATCGTCCTTCTCAAGGACCTTGACGATGACCTCGTCGCCGACCGTGACAACATCCTCGACCTTCTCGGTTCTCTTGACGTCGAGCTGGCTGATATGGACCATGCCCTCGATGCCGGGAACTATCTCGACGAATGCGCCGAAGCTCATCAGGCGGGTAACGATTCCCTTATAGATTGCGCCGATTTCGGGGCCGTTGGCGATTGTTTCAACAATGCCGATTGCCTTCTTGCAGTCCTCAAGATCGGTGGAGGAAACGAATACGGAGCCGTCCTCTTCAACGTCGATCTTGCAGTTGCACTCTGCGCAGATCTTCTGGATAACCTTGCCCTGCTTGCCGATGACGTCGCCGATCTTGTCGGGATCAATCTTGGTGCTGAGCATCTTGGGAGCCCACTTGCTGAGCTCTGCGCGCGGCTCTGCGATGACGGGAGCGATAACCTCGTCAAGGATGTAGCAGCGTGCTTTATAGGTCTTGTCGAGCGCCTCTCTGATGATGGCGGGGGTCAGACCGTGAACCTTGAGGTCCATCTGAATGGAAGTGATACCCTTCTTGGTGCCTGCAACCTTGAAGTCCATATCGCCGAAGAAATCTTCGAGACCCTGGATATCAACCATGGTCATGAAGCGGTCGCCCTCGGTGATAAGTCCGCAGGAGATGCCGGCTACGGGAGCCTTGATGGGGACGCCGGCGGCCATGAGCGAAAGAGTGGAGCCGCAGACCGAGCCCTGTGAAGTGGAGCCGTTTGAGGAGAGAACCTCGGAAACGACGCGGATGGTATAGGGGAATTCCTCAACGCTGGGAAGAACGGGGACGAGCGAACGCTCTGCAAGAGCGCCGTGGCCTATCTCTCTTCTGCCCGGGCCTCTCGGGGGCTTGGTTTCGCCGACCGAGTATGAGGGGAAGTTATAGTGATGGATATAGCGCTTGGTATCCTCTTCGTCGAGGCCGTCAAGCGACTGGGCGTCGCTCATGGTGCCGAGAGTGACAACGGAGAGAACCTGAGTCTGGCCTCTGGTGAACATACCCGAGCCGTGGACTCTGTCAAGCAGGTCGATCTGGGCGTTGAGCGGGCGGATTTCGTCGATTCCTCTGCCGTCAACACGCTTGCCGTCATCGAGCAGCCAGCGGCGGACAACATACTTCTGAACCTTGTAGAGGCACTCTTCGATTTTGACTTCCATCTCGGGATAAATCTCATCGAATTTCTCGTGAACCTTTTCATAGACGGGCTTGAGACGCTCATCGCGGATTCTCTTGTCGTCAGTATCGAGAGCGGCGCGGATATCCTCGATTGAGAATTCCTTGATTGCCTCATACATCTCGGGATCGGGATCGTTTGAGGGGAATTCAACCTTCTCCTTGCCGACCTCGGCCTTTATCATATTGATAAATTCAACTATCTTCTGATTCTCTTTGTGGGCGAACATGATGCCGTCATACATATCGTCGTTTGAGACTTCGTTTGCGCCCGCCTCAATCATCGCGACGAGCTCGCTCGTGGAAGCGACGGTGACATACATATCACTCTTTGCTCTCTGCTCGAGAGTGGGGTTGATGACATATTCGCCGTCAACCAGGCCGACAACAACGCCGGCGATGGGGCCGTCCCAGGGAATCTCGGAGATTGAGATTGCGATTGATACGCCGAGCATTGCGGCTATCTGGGGCTCGCAGTCGGGGTCAACGGACATAACGGTCGCGACAACGCCGACATCGTTTCTCATATCCTTCGGGAAGAGGGGGCGGATGGGTCTGTCGATAACTCTTGAAGCAAGGGTTGCCTTCTCGCTGGCCTTGCCTTCACGGCGCTGGAATGAGCCGGGAATTCTGCCGACAGAATAGAGCTTCTCCTCATAATCGACTGAAAGAGGGAAGAAATCGACGCCCTCGCGGGGCTTGGGGGCCATAGTGGCGGTGCAGAGCACGTTGGTCTCGCCGTAGCGGACAAGGCAGCTGCCGCCCGCAAGCTGAGCCATCTTGCCGACTTCGACAACGAACGGTCTGCCTGCGATTTCGGTTTCATACTTTTTGAAAGTTGAGAATTCGTTGAAAACCATTTTGAAATACCTTTCTGAAAAATTATTTATTCCATCGGGCAGTTCCTGTTTTCAGCGGAAAATCCAGAGCAAAGAATAAGGCGTGAATAATAAACTTTGCCCTCGATTCACTGCTGAAAAGCTTCGGGAATGCCCGAGAATAGACGAAATGCGGAATGCGGAATGCGGAATTAGGAATTGCGGGTGCCGCAAGCGGCGTTTTAATTCAGAATTAAGAATTAAAGTATTTGTCATCCTGAGCGCAGCGAAGGATCTCATTAAAAGGCGTGTTATAAGTGCAAAAGCAATAATTCTCCTGAACTTGAGATTCTTCGGCGCAAGCGCCTCAGAATGACAGAGCCTGACTGAAACAAAGCAGGCGAGGAATCCCGCCTGCTCCGATTTTGCAATTATTTACGCAGACCGAGCCTTGAAACGATTGAACGGTAACGCTCAATGTCAACCTTCTGAAGGTAAGCGAGGAGGTTTCTTCTGTGACCTACCATCATGAGAAGGCCTCTGCGGCTGTGGTGATCCTTCTTGTGGATCTGAAGATGGGCGTTGAGGTCGTTGATTCTCTTGGTGAGAACAGCGATCTGAACTTCCGGTGAACCGGTGTCGCCCTCGTGGGTTGCGTATTCCTGCATGATTGCCTGTTTTTCTGCCTGTGTCATAATTTTCACCTCATTGTTTTATTTGCCTCGGTCTCAGTAGGCGGCAGGTGAATTCCCCTTCGGGGCTTACTCCGCAAACCGTGATCCGGGCGTGCGAGTGGAATTATATCACACTATTTTTTATTTGTAAAGACTTTTTTATTATTTTTTACTACAGGTAAAAAACTGTATGTTTATCCTTGCAAAATTCTCCGCATTTGTTTACAATATATACCGTAATGATTACGCGCGCCGCCTTTGAGGCGGAATAATTATGATTGGGGTGTATGACTTTGCAGGCTGCAGGCTTTTCAACCAGGTTTCTGTCTGTTATTCTTTCCGCGGTGATCGGATTTTTCGGCTCGGTGACCGGCTTCAGGGCCGGCCGTCTGAATTCGCTTTCATCGGTCACGAAGGCGGCGGATAACTATTATCTCATGGACTATACCTATGACTACGACCTCGACACGCTCCTCGAGAGCAGGACGGGGAATTCGACGACCGCGGGGCTGCTGCTCTATTCCTTCGCGGATGTCTTCCTGCAGCTCAATCCCGGTGCGAGGAAGATTATTTCGAATCTCGGCTTTTACGGCAAAATCGACAGCAAAGGCATCTCCCGCATCATGCAGAAGGCGCTGAGTTTCACGGGTTTCGGCTGCACGACCTTCAACGCAACCACTCCCTCGGGGGACAGGCTCCTCGCGAGAAATTACGACTATATGGATTCGCCGGGTATGACGGTCTGGACTCATCCGGAGGACGGCTACGCAAGCGTTTCGACCGTCTCGCTCTATTTCCTCGGCTACGGCGGCAGCTTCATGCCCGACAGCAAACTGACCTCGCTCCTGACGCTCATCGACCCCTACATTCCCGTTGACGGGATGAACGAAAAGGGGCTTTCGATAGGCGTGCTTGAGCTTGAGACGCCCGAGACCTTCATCCAGACTCAGAAGAAGGATATCACGACCACCGCCGTCATCCGCACCGTGCTCGACCATGCCGCGACGGTTGACGAGGCCGTGAAAATCTTCAGGAATTACGATATGCACGATCTGCTCGGAGGCGGCTGCACCTATCATTATCATATAGCCGACGCCTCGGGAAAGACGGCGATAATCGAATATGTCAACGGCGAAGCGAAAGTAATCAGGCCCGGAAAATCGGGCACTCTGATTGCCGCGAATTTCTGGCTGACGGGCGGGGTTGACGATCCCGAAGGACTCGGCAGGGACAGATACGCGACCGCCGAAAAGATGCTGAAGAAAAAGAATTACAGAGTCACCGAAAAAGAGGCGATGGGAATTCTTGATGCCGTGCATCTCGAAGACGCCGACATGAACGGCTATATCTGCTCCACTCTCTGGAGCGTCGTTTACAATAATACGAAGCGGACTTTCACGGTCTGCCCGATGTTCAATTACGACAAACCCTTCAGATTCTCGGTCTCCGAGCCCCTGAAAATGCTCGGATAACAGATATTTTTCATCCCTTATTCAAACCGAGGTGAAATGATGATTACTCCCTTCATGGTGCTGTATGAGCTGGTATTCAGACTTACCGACGCGCTCTGGATTATGCTCTGCCTCAGGCCGAAAAACAATAAAATACTGACTTTCCTGATTCTTTTCATCCCGGATTTTGCACTGAATCTCATGTCTGCCGCGCGCAATTTCGAGAATCCGCTGATTACGGTCTCGACCTATGTGCTGCTGATTGTCTCGTGCTTCATCCTCTTTGAGAATAAAGTAATCGAGAAGATTGTCGCGCCGGTTGCAGAGATACTTATCGGCACGATTCTGATGCTCGTCTATCTGGCTTTCGCGAATTTCGTGGATATAACCCGCGCATTCGAGGAGGACCGCATGGGGCTGCTGATTATGCTCGCGGTCAACACTCTCTTCTGCGGAGCGGGCGTGCTTTTCTGGCGCAAAAAGACGGGCAAGATTCATATAAGTTTCAAATATACGAATTCGTTCCTGCTGCTGCCCGTGAGCCAGATAGTCATGTGCTACGCGTTCCAGTCCTTCCTCGATCCCGTAATCTGGAACGAAAACGCGACCTTCTTCACGAAGGAAAATTCGATGATTCTCTTCAATGTCGCGATGGTGCTGACAGTTGTGGCCGATATACTGGTGTTCCTGACCTATGATAAAATCTCCAGAAACCAGATGATGGAGAGAGAGCTGCGCGAGCGCGATTTCAGGGAAAGAGTCATGATGGAGCACTATAAATCCCTTGAGGAGAACGCCCTCCAGATGCGCAAACTCCGCCACGATTTCGCAAACGCTATTGAAATCGCAAACTGCATGGCGGAGAGCAAGAGCGAGGAGGCGCGCAGAAGCGCCGAAAAAATGCTCGGCAACATGGAGGAGGAGCTCAGGAATATCCATATCGAGCGCTACTCCCGCAACGAGCTTATCAATTCGATTATCTCCGAGAAGGCGAGGCAGTGCCGCGAAAAGGGAATCGAAGCGGTATTCAGAGTGGTTATCCCCGACAAGCTCGGCTTTGAGGAATTTGACCTGTGCCGCGCGCTGATAAATATAATCGACAACAGCATCGAGGCCGCCGAGCACAGCGAGACCGACAAAAATGTTTTCATAGAGATTTCATATGGGCAGGGCGCGCTTACAATCGCATCCGAAAACGCCTCCGTCCCCCATTTCGACAAGGGCAACAACAAGGAACACGGCTACGGCCAGAAGATTCTCAATGACCTCGCAAAGAAATACGGCGGCAGCTACACCGCCGAAGACGACGGCGAAACCTACCGCGCAAAACTGGTGATGAGGGAGCAAGCGGAGAGTTAAGAGTTAAGAATTGCTAAGAAGGACGTGGGAGCCCAAATGAAAACCAGTATAATTCAGGATAAGAGCAAGAGATTTGCAATAAGAATTATTAAACTCTATAAATATTTATGTGAAGAAAAGAAAGAATTTGTAATGTCAAAACAGGTTCTGAGAAGCGGAACCGGAGCAGGCGCAAATTGTCGGGAAGCAAAGCGGGCGCAGAGCGTTGCCGACTTTGTTTCAAAAATGAACATAGCCTTAAAGGAAGCCGATGAAACATCATATTGGCTTGAACTGCTTCACGATACAGAATACATTGATGATAAATCGTTCAACTCAATATATGCCGAAAATGAGGAAATAATAAAGCTTCTTGTTTCAATTATCAATTCGACAAAAGCCAACAACTCTTAATTCTGAATTCTTACTTCTTAATTAAAAAAGCAGGTGCGTTGCACCTGCTTTTTGTTATGCAAATAAAACTTATTTCTGGTCGCCGCCGACGGAGCCTTCCCACGAATCGACCGCGCTGGCCTTGATTTCCTCGGGATTGAACCAGGTCTGGGTGACGGTCTTGGTCTCGGTGTAGAATCTGAAGCCGTCCTTGCCGAGGGTGTGAAGATCGCCGAAGAAGGATTTCTTGTGGCCGTTGAAGGGGAATACGCCTACGGG
>JAFZOE010000336.1 GCA_017552845.1 Clostridia bacterium | reverse complement strand
TTATTCTTAACTTTTTAACAGATCTGTGCTATAATGAATCATCGCATAATGCACACCGGCATTATTCAGGGGAGTTATTGAATGTCAAAAAGAGAGAAATATGAAGATATTTCCAGCAGCAGCAAGCCGAGCGGTTTCAAAGAAAAGGCGGGCTACATGTCGGAAAAAATCAAAATATTTTTTATGCGCAACCACAGGAGGAACCTCAAGGCGGTTCTGAGTGTGGTCATTTGCCTTGTGCTCGTAGTCGTCGCGATGGGCGGTGCTTATCTGCGTAAGATTCTCAGCCTCATCAAATTTGACCCGGGCACCTTCGGCAATCCCAACGCGACCTTTGAGGATAATCAGGATTATGATGAGAATCTTTCCTTCGCCACCATTTCCGATGTCGGCGCGAGCTCAATAAAGGAATATTCGCGCAACTGGGCGCTCAACGGCGACAAGCTTTACAGCAAGTATGTTGTCAATGTGCTCCTCATCGGCGAGGACGGCACGGATGATGATACATTCCTTCGCTCCGATACGATGATGATTGCCTCGGTCAACACCAAAACAAAGCAGATCACCCTCTGCTCGCTGATGCGCGATTCATATACCTATATGAATATCGACGGCGATGACAGATATGATAAAATCAACGCCGCCTATGCATGGGGCGGAGCGTCGAAACTGATGGAAGTCATTTCAAACGATCTCAAAATCAAGCTCGACCGCTATGTTTCGATAAACTTCAATTCATTCGCAAAGGTTATAAATCTGCTCGGCGGAATTGATGTCCCTGTCACCGAGAAGGAAGCGGAATTCATGAACCGCACCACCCATCTCAACGACTTTGTCGCGGGCGAAAAGGTTCACCTCAACGGTGAAAAAGCGCTGATTTACGCAAGAATCCGCAAGCTTGACAGCGATATAGAGAGAACCCGCAGGCAGAGAAACGTAATCGAAGCGGCGGTTAAAAAGGTAAAGGCATCATCGGTCAGCGATATCAATAACCTGATTGAGACCTTCCTGCCTTATGTGACGACCAATTACAAGACCAGTGAGATCGTCTCTCTCGGAACTCAGGCGCTCAGCGGCGGCTGGCAGAATTTCGAGATGAAAGGTCTCGTTGAGCCGGGCGAGGAATCGCGCCTCGCGGTCAACAATTTCCAGACTTATACGGGCAAGGCCTTCGTCTGGATAGTCGACTATACGCTCGTTGCCCATGAGGTTCAGCTCGCGATGTATGGCAACACTAATATCGAAATCGGCGACAATCACGTCTCCCCGATAGATATGGCGGACGGCGACGGCGGCACTACCTCATATTATCAGTCCACGCGCAACTACTATTACTCATATCAGCAGAGCCAGTATCAGACAACAACTCGACGCTGGTATCAGTGGACCAGGCAGACGGAGCCGACATATTATTATTCGGAGACAACAGGCCTGAAAGACCGCCTTTCATCGGCGTTCTCCCGCGAAAACACCACTGCCGGTTTTCAGACAGAGGCTCCGACCTATTCACCGCCGACCTACACTCAGCCCGTTACCGAGCCTTCAACCGAAAACTTCTCGGCGGTAATACAATAGTTATATATAATTAAAGCAGGTGCTGTTTTGCACCTGCTTTTTTGATATTATTTCTTTTTCTTTATAATCGCAAGAATTACTCCTGCGGTGATGAGAGAGGCGGCGACGGCGGCGATAATAAGCGCCGTTTTCGCGGGATTGCTCTGCTTTTCATCTTCGCCGCGCTTCAATTCGGTGTAATCCTTTTCGGAGTATTCGGGCGCGGTTTCAGTTTCAGTTTCGGTCTGCGTTTCGCTTTCGCTCTCCTCTTCGGTCTCGCTCTCGGTTTCCGTCTCCGTCTCGGTTTCGGTCTCTTCAACATAGCTCTCCGAGGAGGTCATAAATGAGATTACCGAGGGACTTGCGATCGTCTTGCCGTTGCCGTCAACCGTTGTCAGTCCTTTGTATTGGCTTGTTGCCGCAGGGGAGAAATCCTGCTCCGCGACCAGCCACGAATAGTGATTGAGAATCAGCGCCGCTCTCGGTGCGAGCGAGCTTGAAGTCAGACGCACCTGCGATTTATCCGCAGTCGCGGAGGTGATATTATTCCACGAGGTCAGGACAAACGTAGCATAATTCGAATAGGTGTCGCCCTTGCTTGAAAACAGCCAGAATTTCATATTTTTAAGCGTTTTCGCCTCGATATCGGAGACAAAAGTTCTCGGTGAAAACAGCATAACACCATCAAAAAAGCCGGGATGCGCCTCGGCGAGATTGACCGCGCCTGTAGCTCCGACGCACCATCCGCCGACAAAAACCCTGCCCATATCGACATTGTGATTCCCGGCGAAATCCCTGACCGCGGCAAAAATCGGCTCCGTCGGGCAGGTGTCGAAATACACCGGCTCGGGCGCGCGCATAATCATTATATACATTCCGCCCGCGTTCGCTCTTGACTGCAGTTCATCGCTTGACCAGTAGGCAAAATCGTTCGCGTCAAGCTCATGCCCTTCGGGCGTTCCTTCGCCGGCTCCAGGCATAAGCACTGCGAGCGGGCATTTTCTGTCTGTTTTCGGGGCATAATAGCTGTAGCTGATGCTCATCCCGTCGGTTTTGGGACCGTATCCGCGGGACCACTGCCCTCTGAGAGCGGTAAGACCCGATGACATACTCATTGCTCCGGCTCCTGCCGAAACAGAGCAGATTATAAGTATAACACAGAGCAGTGCGCAGACTGCTCCTGCAATTCGTTTCATATTATTCTCCGGTTGGTTGAAAAATCAAACTCGCAGGTTGATTCCCTGCGAGCATCTGATTGAAATTGATTATTTAAGCGCTGCCTTTGCCTTCTCGGTAAGAGCGGTAAATGCTGCGGGATCTGCGATTGCTATCTCGGAGAGCATCTTTCTGTTGAGATTGATGTCTGCCTTCTTGAGACCGTTCATGAAGGTTGAATAATTCATGCCGTTGAGCTTGCAGGCGGCCGAAATTCTGGTGATCCAGAGCTTGCGGAAATCTCTCTTCTTCTGCTTTCTGCCGATGTAAGCATAGTTGCCGCTTTTCATAACGGCCTGCTTTGCGGTCTTGAAGAGAGCGTGCTTTGAGCCGTAGTAACCCTTAGCGAGCTTCAGAACTTTATTTCTTCTCTTGCGAGTCATTATCGCGCCTTTAATACGTGCCATAGTTATTTTCCTCCGTTAAAATACGATATTATTTGTAAGGGACAAGTCTCTTGATCTGTCTGACGTTGGTCTCGTCAGCAACGCTGACCTTGCGAAGATTTCTCTTGCGCTTGGTGCTCTTCTTGTTGAGAATGTGGGACTTGTAGGCATGAGCACGCATGGGCTTGCCGTTTTTGGAGATCTTGAAGCGCTTCTTTGCGCCGCTGTGTGTCTTGATTTTGGGCATAGTTATATCCTCCTATAATTTTTCATCACTTTGAGGCTTTGGGGGCCATGAACATAAGCATCTGTCTGCCTTCGAGCTTTGCCGGTTTCTCGACAGTCGCAAATTCTTCAAGGGCGTCTGCGGCGCGCTGCATGATGCCGAGACCTATCTCGGGATGCGCCATCTCACGGCCTCTGAATCTTATCGAAACCTTGAGTTTGTTGCCGTCCGCAAGGAATTTCTTTGCGTGGTTGATCTTGGTATCGAAATCGTGAGTGTCGATATTGAGTGAAAGCCTGATTTCCTTAGTCTCAATAATCTTCTGATTCTTACGGGCTTCCTTCTCTTTTTTGGCTTTTTCAAATCTGAACTTGCCGTAATCCATAATCTTGCACACGGGCGGGGTCGCCTGGGGCGCAATTTTAACAAGGTCGAGATTGCGTTCCTCCGCAATCTTGAGAGCTTCGGCGGCGGACATAATACCTATCTGCTCGCCTGTGTCGGAAATGACTCTGACCTCTTTGTCACGGATTTCTTCATTGATCTGCTGTTCCTGCTTGCTGATGCTAAGCACCTCCCAAAGGTAATTGAAAAGCGAGGCAGTCAACACTCTCTGCCTCGCATAGTTAATCAAACGCACTGCGGCTCTT
This sequence comes from Clostridia bacterium, assembly GCA_017552845.1. GTDB lineage: Bacteria > Bacillota > Clostridia > Oscillospirales > Acutalibacteraceae > CAG-177. The sequence continues at coordinate 4,293 of JAFZOE010000336.1, read as the reverse complement.
ATACCGCTTCGCTATTGACCGACTCGGGTAAACCCGGAAGGTGAGAGCAGACCACTCTTCTTTGTTGTGAGGGTATTCTAATATAAGTCCGCCGATTTGTCAAGCATTTTTTGTATTTTTTGAGAAAAAAGATATAAATGCAGATTGAAAAATGCTGTTTTCAGCCCTTATATTCATAAAATAACAATTGAATTTTTACGCGCAATAGTATATTATAGATATATTAAATTGATTTTATGACCGAAACGGAGAAAATACATGAATTACGAAAATATGCCCTGCCCCGTCTGCGGAAAACACATGCACGAGGGCGACGATATAGTGGTCTGCCCCGATTGCGGAACCCCGCAGCACCGCGAATGCTGGCATGAAAACGGCGAATGCGCAAACGCCGCAAAGCACGCGGAAGGTTTTGTGTGGAATCAGGCCCCGAAGGCGGCTCCCGAAGTCCGCGCTCCCGAAACGGTGAGTATTCCGCCCGAAGACGCTATTAAAATCTGCCCCGCCTGCGGCAGCGAGAATCCCGGAGATTTCAATATATGCGCCAGATGCGGCGCGGATATATCGGATGTATCAGGTCAGGCAATGTTCAATGCCGGCGCCGCCGAAACCGAAAACCGCTGCCCCTACTGCGGCATGCTGACCGAGCCGGGCGACAAGCTCTGCAAGCATTGCGGAGCCCCGCTTCTGCTTATTCCCGGGCAGAATACCCAATACGCCTACAGCGAGAATAACAGAATAATCGGCAGGCATACCGAGGGCGAGCTGGCCGGCTATGTCCGAAAGAATACCAAGAGATATATTCCGCTCTTTGAAAAATTCGAAGATGGCAAAAAGGTTTCGTTCAATGCCGGCGCGTTTTTCTTCGGCCCGCTCTGGTTCTTCTTCAGGAAGCTCTATAAAGCGGGAATAGCTTTTATCATCATTGCCGCCTGCATTTCGCTCTTTTTCACTTCTGCGGCGGATAAGATGAATACGATAATGAAGCCCTATTCCGAGGCGCTTCAGAATCAGACGGCGACGGCCGAGGAGCTCAACACGATAACCGACGAGATTGTGAAGCAGACGAGACGCCCGCTCGGCATCGGCCTCGGCCTGACTCTCGCCGTGAATCTCATCAGCGCTTTCATCGCGGATAAAATCTACTATAAAAAGATTACGGACGACCTCGATTTCGTCAAATCCGAGGTGCCCGAGGAAAATATGCGGCGCATTCTCTCAATCAGGCGCGGAGGCACTTCGATTCTCAGCGCGTTCTGCGGATTCTTTACCTACCGCATCGCCGCGACCGTGATTCTCTATATCGCGGAATTCATAACCAACCGTTAGAGGAGGTTCATTATGAAAATCAGAAAAGCGATAATTCCCGCCGCAGGTCTCGGCACGAGAGTCCTGCCCGCCTCAAAGTCAGTTCCGAAGGAAATGCTGAATATAGTCGACAAACCCGCTATTCAGTATATCGTAGAAGAGGCGGCAAGAGCAGGTATTGAAGATATTCTTATCATTACAAACAGAGGCAAGGTCGCCATCGAGGATCATTTTGATCATTCCTTCGAGCTTGAGACACAGCTCGCCGCAAATCCCGCGAAGGCATCGCTCTATGAGAGCGTGAAGAAGTGCTCCTCTCTCGCGAATATTTATTTTATCCGCCAGAAGGAGACGAAGGGCCTCGGCCACGCGATTCTCGCGGGCAAATCTTTTATCGGTAACGAGCCCTGCGCGATTCTCTACGGCGACGATGTAATAATCAATGATGAGAATCCCGTAATCGGTCAGATGTGTAAACTATATGAAAAATACGGCAAGGGTATGGTAGGCGTCAAGGCGGTTCCCGAGGAGCTTATCCCGATGTATTGCACGCTCAATGTTACACCCGTTGAGGGCGAGGAGCGCCTGATGAACTGCTATGACATAATCGAAAAGCCCAAACCCGAGCAGATTATGTCTCCCTATGCGATTCTCGGCAGAGTCATCCTGCCTCCCGGAGCTATGGATATGATTGAGCGCGGAGTTGCAGAAACACCCGAGGGGAAGGAATTCCTTTTCACCGATACCCTGACCGAGCTCGGCAGGGCGGGCAACCTCTTCGCCTATGATTTCGACGGCAGACGCTATGATATGGGCAACAAGCTCGGCATGATGAAGGCAAACTGCGAGGTCGCCCTCGACCATCCCGAAATCGGAGCGCAGTTCAGAGAGTATATCAAAGAACTCGCGTCAAAACTGTAATTCAACTTTTTCAGAAAATAATTCAGAGGGAAAGGAGAAATGCCGGTTATGAGAAAAATATTCGGGTGCCTGCGCGAATATAAATGGCCCTCGATTCTGACGCTTCTGCTGATGGTTGTCGAGGCGTTTATCGAGACGCAGATACCCACGATAACGGCAAATCTCGTGAATACGATAGAGGGTTTTGAGGGGCTCGCCGGCACTGCGACTCCCGAGGCCATGAGCGGAGTTATCAACACGGGTATAAAGCTCGTCGCGATGGCTGCGGTTTCGCTTATCTGCGGCGGTCTGGGCGGTTACGCCTGCTCGAAGGCATCCGCAGGCCTTGCGAAAAACCTCAGGCACGATATGTATGCGAGAGTGCAGACCTTCTCATTTGAGAATATCGATAAATTCTCGACCTCGTCGCTGATTACGCGCCTTACCACCGACGTCACCAACGTTCAGATGGCGTATATGATGATAATCCGCACTGTCGTCCGCTCGCCCATGATGATGATTTTCTCAATCATTATGGCATACCGTCTCGGCGGCAGACTCTCGCTCTTATTCGTCGTCATCATCCCCGTGCTCGTCATCGGCCTCGCCATGATAGGCAAGACCGTATTCCCCGCGTTCAAGCGCGTTTTCAAGAGATACGACCTTCTCAATGAATCGATTGAGGAGAATGTCCGCGGAATGAGAGTTGTCAAGGGATTCGCGAGAGAGAATTACGAAATCGAGAAATTCAACAAAGAGGCGGACGGAATCCGTAAGGATTTCACCTTCGCCGAGAGAGTGGTTGCTCTCAACGCGCCCCTCATGCAAATCTGCATGAATTTCAATATGGTATTCATCCTCTTCGTCGGCGCGAAGCTCATAGTTCAGAACGGCGGCGAGACTATTAAGGTCGGCCAGATTTCGGCAATGCTGACTTACGGTATGCAGACTCTCATGTCGCTGATGATGTTCTCGGTCATTTTCGTTATGATTACGATAAGCGCCGAATCCATAAGAAGAATCGGCGAGGTTCTCAAAGAGAATTCAACCCTTGTCAATCCCGAAAATCCAGTCACAGAAGTTGCGGACGGCTCGATAGATTTCAGCGGCGTTTCTTTCAGATATTCAAAGGATGCCGAGGCCGATTCGCTTACAGATATCAGCATCCATATCGATTCCGGCAAGACCGTCGGCATTATCGGCGGCACCGGCTCGGGCAAATCGACTCTCGTCCAGCTCATTCCCCGTCTCTATGATGTTTCCTCGGGCGAGCTTAAGGTCGGAGGTCTCGATGTCAGGAACTACGATCTCGAAACCCTGCGCGACAGCGTTGCGATGGTGCTTCAGAAGAATCAGATTTTCTCGGGCACGATTACCGAGAATCTGCGCTGGGGCAATCCCGAAGCGACCGATGAGCAGATAAAAGAGGCGAGCAGACTCGCTCAGGCGGATGAATTCATCACCTCGTTCCCCGACGGCTACGATACATATATCGAGCAGGGCGGAACGAACGTTTCCGGCGGTCAGAAGCAGCGCCTCTGCATAGCCAGAGCGCTTCTCAAGAATCCCAAAGTGCTTATTCTCGACGACTCGACCAGCGCCGTCGATACCAAGACGGATTCGCTCATCCGCGAAGGATTCAGAAGCTATATACCCGAAACCACCAAGATTATCATCGCCCAGCGCATCGCATCGGTCAAGGATGCGGATATGATAATAGTTATGGATAACGGCAGAATCACCGATTACGGAACTCACGATGAACTGCTCGAAAAGAGCGAGATTTATCGCGAGGTCTATGAAGAGCAGACGAACGGAGGTGACTTCGATGAGCAGTAAGATTCCTCCGAAAGCCGCTCCTTCAAGAGCGGGAGGTGCCCCGATGGGCAAGCCGAAGCTTGATCTGGGAATTCTCAAGAGAATTATCAAATCACTCATAAGCTTCTATCCGAAGCTCGTTCCGATTGTCATTTTCTGTATCATTTTCTCAGCCGTGACCGCGGCAATGCCCGCGCTCTTCACCCAGAATGTGGTCGCATTGATTGAGAAATGGTATGTCACGCGCGACTGGGTCGGCGCCAAGGC
>JAFZOE010000335.1 GCA_017552845.1 Clostridia bacterium | reverse complement strand
TATATCCTCTTTTGTTTTCTTGAAAGGGATAATCTTATTCGCTTCAAAGGATCTGATTTTTGATTCAATCATCGACTGGTTGCCGCAGTAGGGGCAGAATGCCGTCGCCTGCTCGCCAGGAGCCATAAGCTGAGCACCGCAGGATTTACACAGATAAATCTGCGTTTCAAAGGTGCTCTCCTCGGCATTGATGTCGCCTTCATATTCGGCGGCGGCCATCTTACTGCCGCAGGATCTGCATCTGAGGAGCTGGTCTTTTATGTCAAAATACATACCCGCTCCGCAATTAGGGCATTTAATCATATAATCACTCCTTTCTGCGATATATAATAACATTTATATCGTGAATTGGCAAGAAAAAGAGGGGCAAAATATTGAATTGTATTTTTCGCGGTGTTATAATTCTTATGTTATATTTTTCTCCCGGAGGTAAATTGAAATGTCACAGCTGAAAATGTATTGGTTCCCCGGCACGCCCATAAAAGAATATGACCTGCCCGAGGGTTATTCGGTCTCCAATTTCAAAGGTGTTTCCGACAGGGATGACTGGGTAAGAATCTGCCGCAACGGCCTTGTCGGCGAGGGCCACGCGGGTTTCAAGGGCTTCGGCGACGCCATAGCCTCCGAGGAGGACATCGATCCGCAGAGAGACGTATTTTTCCTTGATTATAACGGCGAGCATATCGGCACGGTAACCGCTTTCGTTATGACTGATGAAAACGCCGGCGATGTCCACATGGTCGCTATCCGCGATGATTTCAGGGGCAAGGGCCTTTCAAAGTATCTGACAATGATAGCCCTGAAGCATCTCTCGCAGTATGACCTGCATCATGTTCAGCTCACCACCGATGAATGGCGCAAGGCGGCGGTGACGGGCTATATCACCGCGGGTTTCAGGCCTGTTGAATACGATATCGGTATGGAGGAGCGCTGGCAGGCGGTTCTTGAGGAGAGAAACATCGACTCTATCGATATGTATTATGAGGACGGCACTTTTTATAAGAATATTGTCCGCAAGTCCAAGGCGGTAAAGATAAAATTCGGCGTGGTCGGCGCAGGCCGCGGAACCGATATGATGAATTACTGCAAGCGTTCGGATAATGCCGAGCTTGTTGCCATCTGTGATAATTATCTGCCCGCCCTCGAGGAGAAAAAAGAGCAGTTCGGTGAGGAGAATATTCAATACTTCACCGATTATGATGAGTTCCTCAAATGCGATTTTGATGCGGTAGTTCTCGCGAATTACGCAAATGAGCATGCGCCGTTTGCGATAAAAGCGATGCGCGCGGGCAAGCACGTCCTCTCCGAGCTTCTTCCATGCAGAAATATGAAAGAGGCAGTCGAGCTTATCGAGGCCGTCGAGGAGACGGGTATGATTTATGCCTACGGCGAAAACTGCTGCTTTATGCCCGCTCCCAAGACTATGCGAAAGCTTATGAAAAAGGGTAAACTCGGGACTTTTGAATACGGCGAGGGCGAATATATGCACAACTGCGAGGACGGATGGCATTTTCTTACCAGAGGCGATGAGAATCACTGGAGAAACACGATGTCCGCCTTCTATTACTGCACTCACTCGCTCGGTCCGCTGATTCATATAGCAGGGGAGAGACCGGTCAGCGTCACCGGATTTGAAGGCCCGTTCAACGACAGAATGTGGAGAATGGGCGCCAAGGCGGGCGGTTACGCTGTTGAGATGGTTACGCTCGAGAGCGGCGCGCTTCTCAAGAGTTTACACGGTGTAGGCCCCTCCAAAAATTCGCTCTGGTATTGTGTTTACGGCTCAAAAGGCAGAGCCGAGAGCGCGAGAGAGGATGACAAGACAAAAGACGGCACCCAGAGCATGTATCTGAATGTCGATGAATATGACGGTCAGAATATGGGCAAAGCAAGGGAATATGACGCTACTGACGATCTGAGCGACAGAACGACCGAATTCTATCACGGCGGCTCCGATTACTACATTATGTATAATATGGTTCAGCGCATCAGAGGCAACAAAAACGCCGATGTTATTGACGTTTATGAGGCTATGGATATGTTCCTGCCCGGTCTTTTCGGCTATTTCAGCGCCCTTGGAGGCGGCAAACCGATGGCTGTTCCCGATCTGAGAAACAAAGAGGAACGCGATGCCTGGCGAAACGATACCCGCACCACCGATCCGAAATTCCCCGATGATGAGCTTATTCCTAGCTATTCAAAGGGCAATCCCGAAATTCCTCAGGCAAATTACGAGCGCCTTCAGAAAATGTGCGCCGACAAAGTCCCGCAGAATATCAATATCAGGATGAAGAGGGAGAAATAAAAAAACGCCGTAACCGGCGAATCGGACAGGCAATGAAAAAAGTATTTGGATATTTCAAAAAAGAAATGATGCTCAGCGTGTCGCTGCTTGCGGCTGCTGCGGGGCTGATTATAACTCCGCCCGGAGAGGACTTTTTCAAGGGTATCGACTGGCGGACTCTCGGCACGCTTCTGATGATGCTCTGTGTGCTTGAGGGCTTCAAAAAGGAAAATGTGCTGAGACCCCTTGAAAATCTGGGTATGAAGCTTCGCTCGCGTGCGGCACTTTCGCTGTTTCTGATTTTCGGCGTGTTTTTTACATCGATGTTTGTTACCAATGATGTATCATTGATTATCTTCGTCCCGCTGACAATTCTCCTTTTCAGAAGCGGAGAATGCGAGCAGTATATTCTGCCCGTAATATCAATGGAAAACATAGCCGCAATAAGGGGCTCGCTGCTGACTCCGTTCGGTTCGCCGCAGAATCTTTTTCTTTACGGTCAGGCGAAGGGAATCGGCTTCGGTCATTTTATGCTCCACATGGCTCCGCTGGCGGCCATGAGCGCGGTGATTCTGATTATTTTTGTGTTGATTCTTTACCGCAAAAACCCGAAAGAGCAGATTGTTTTTACTCATGAAATCGAAGAATGGAAAATAGAAAGACGCCCTCAGAGAATCACATATATCACGCTGTTTGTGCTGGTGATGATTGTGATAGTCACGCGGACTCAAATTTGGTGGGTGGCGCTTCTTGCGGTTATCATCGCAATTCTTATTGCGGACAGGAGGATATTCCTGCGCGTTGATTATGTTTTGATTCTCACATTTCTCTGCTTCTTCATTTTCTCATCCTCAATTGCGGAAAACGGGAGAATCTCGGCGTTTCTCGGAAACACCGTTGCCGGCAGGGAATACTGGTGGGCAATCGGACTCAGCCAGGTTATTTCAAATGTTCCGGCATCGATTGTGCTTTATCCCTTTACAAAGAATTTCGCGGGGCTCATTTACGGAGCGGATACTGCGGGCCTCTGCTCGCTTATCGGCTCGCTTGCCTCGGTCATAAATTACAGAATTTATGTTCGCGAATATCCGGGGCGCGGCAAAGAGTTCATAAAGACTTTTACTCTGATTTCATGGGCGTTTTTTGCTGTGGTAGTGATACCGGGATGGCTGCTGTCCCATTGGAAATTCTTCTGAAATATAGTCAATACAAACATTAATTTATTAACAAATCTGACGGCTACGAGGTGTCTATGTATAACGAAAACATGAAAAACCGAATTTTTGCAAAACTTGAGGCGGCCCTGAAAATCTATGAAAAGATGATATTTGAGAAGGTCGGGATGCTCGGCAATACCGAGGCGTATTTCACGAAAGAGCATCTGAGAGCCGAACCTTCGGACGGCTTTGAGCCCATTGCTCCCGGAACTCAGTGGGGCGAGGAATGGGGCAATATGTGGCTGCGCGGCGATTTCACCGTTCCCGCGGAGCTTGACGGCAAAGCTCTCTATGCGGTTTCCGACTGCGGAGGAGCGGAGCAGCTTTTCTTTCTGAACGGCGTTCCCAAGGGCCTGATCAACAGCAAAAACCGCGATTTTGTCGGTGGCCACCACGCGAGCCGTTTTCTCGGCAAAGTCCGTGCGGGCGAGACTCTTCATCTCGCTTTTGAATGCTATGCCGGCCACTATGATCCGAACACCGATCCCTATGATGATTATTTCTGCCCCGACCCGACTCAGGGATTTGTCCACACCTTCGGCGGCGTTGAAATCTGCACACGCAACGAAGATGTATTCACCCTGATTTTCGATATCCGCGAGCTGCTGAACGCCGCGAGAAGGCTTCCCGAGAGCAATTTCGCCTCCGCCCGCGCTCAGAGCGCACTGCTTCGCATCAAAGATAAACTGATTCTTTTTCCGAAAGATACCGATTATGAAACGGTCATGAAATCGGTGCGCGATTCTCTTGAGATTTCGCGCGAGTTTTTCGGCGGCGGCAATTCGAGAGTATTCGGTAAAATCGGCATTATCGGCCATTCCCATATGGATACCGCCTGGCTCTGGCCCGTTTCGGAGACCATCCGCAAATGCGCGAGGACATACTCAAACGCCCTCGATTTAATGAATCAGTATCCTTCATATAATTTCATCCAGTCATCCGCTCTTCACTCTGAGTGGATGAAGGATTATTATCCCGATATCTTTGCAGAAATGAAAAAACGCGTTGCCGAGGGCAGATACGAGCCGAACGGCGGCGTCTATGTGGAATGTGACTGCAATATCACCTCGGGCGAGCTTATGGCGAGGCAGTTTCTCAAAGGCCAGCAGTTCACGAGGGAGAATTTCGATTATACCGCAGATTCCTTCTGGCTTCCGGATACTTTCGGATATAATGCGAATATTCCCCAGATTATGCGCCTGAGCGAAGTAAAATATTTCTATACAACCAAGATTTTCTGGAACGAGCTCAATTCATTCCCGTTCATGAGCTTTGTCTGGAAGGGAATTGACGGCAGCGAGGTCATCACGCATTTCAACCGCACCCACTGCTGGCCGGATGTAAACGACTGCGCCGCGAGCATCCGCGAGATTCCGCAGAAGGATGCCGTGGATATGCGCCTTGTGGCCTACGGCTTCGGAGACGGAGGCGGCGGACCGACTCCCGGTCTCATTGAGACTTCTCTGCGCGCCTCGAATATGGAGGGAATGCCCGAAATCAAGCCGATGACAATCAGCGATTTCGGCAAGGAGCTCGAAGAGAAAAAAGATGCTCTGCCAATCTATCACGATGAGCTCTATCTTGAGCTTCACCGCGGCACTCTGACGCAGATGCATGATGTCAAGCGCAAGAACAGAAAAGCGGAATACGCCCTTCGCGATATGGAATACTTCAATGTCGTTTCGGGCAGGCCGCGTAATGAAAACAGCGACAAATGGCTCAAAACTCTTCTTAAAAACCAGTTCCATGATATTCTGCCCGGCACCTGCATAAAGCCCGTCTATGATGTTTTCAACAAAGAAATGGATGAGCTTATCAATGCTTATAGAGAAACTGCTGTTGAATACGCCGATACCCTGACGGACGGCTCGGATAACGCGGTTACGCTCTTTAATACGCTCTCATTTGAGCGCGGTGATGCCGCCGAAATCGAAGCGGACGGTTTTGCAAAGGATTATCCTTCCCAGCGCTTTACAGATATCTGCGGCAGGGAGAAGCTCGCAGTCGGCGGAATCAAGATTCCCGCGTTTTCCTCCGCTTCAATAGAATTGGCAGACGAGCCCGTCAGCGCAAAATCACCGTTTATCTATGACGGCGAAGTGCTTGTCACTCCTTTCGCGAGAATCGTATTTGGCGAAAACGGCTGTATTGCCTCGCTGGTCGATACCGCCTCGGGCAGAGAGCTCAGAAAGCCCGGCGGAGCCCCGCTCAACGTTTTCCTTTTCGGCGAGGATGTCCCGCTCACTTATGATAACTGGGATATCGACCGCGATGTTGTCAAAAATCTTGAGCCCGTCTGCGGCTTTGATGGCAGAGAACTGATTACAGACGGCGCTGTTGAAATCCGCCTTCGCAGTAAATTCAGAATTGACTCCAAGACAACGCTCGTTCAGGATATGATCTGCTTTGCGGACAGCCCGCGTATTGATTTTCATACTCTTATTGACTGGAACAGCCCCCACAGACTTCTCAAGGCCGGCTTCGACCTTGATATTTCAGCATCGAGAGCAAGAAGCGAGATACAGTTTGGCTGCGTAGAGCGCCCGACGACCGTAAATAATTCGCTTGAACTCGCAAAATTTGAAGTCTGCAACAGAAACTACACCGATATAAGCGAAACGAGATTCGGCGCGGCAATCCTCAACGACTGCAAATACGGAATAACCGTCACCGACTGCAATCTGCGTCTCTCACTCCACCGCGGCGGCACTCATCCCGATTATACGGGCGACAGCGGAAAGCATGAAATGACTTATTCACTCCTGCCGCATTCGGGCGCGTTCTCTGCCGAGAATACTGTCCGCAGCGCATACGAGCTGAATATCCCGGCTCTCTGTGTCAGGGGCAAATCGGAAGCAAAGCCCTTCGCTTCTATCGCTGCCCCGAATATTATCGCGGAGAGCGTGAAACCCGCGGAGGACGGAAGCGATTCGTTTGTCATCCGCTTCTATGAATGTGAAGGAGCAAAGACCGAAACGGTGCTGAAAGTCAATGTGCCTTTCAAATCGGTTGTTCTCACCAATCTTCTCGAAGATGTTATTGAACCCGTCCTCTCAGACGGCGGCGAAATCAACCTCGGCTTCAGGCCCTTCGAAATCAAGACGGTGAAATTTGTTAAATAGCATTTTCAACAAATTATAATGTAAAAACCCGGCATCCGGAAAACCCGGATGCCGGTATTGTTATATGTGCTTAACGATTACTGTATCCCGCTCTGCGGGCGCGTTTCGCTTTGCGTATTTTTGATTTTCTGATTGCCGACATGATTATAATAATCACAAGGATTGCAGCGAGGGAAATGAGAGAATTATATATCCAGAACGGCTTTTTGATGACCTCGTTGCCGGCGACCATGTTGGTTGAATAAATCAGGCCGTCAACCCTGTAGGTGACCGTTCCGATAACCTGATCCTTCTTAATCGGCGCTTTAATGTCCTCGGGCAGTGAAATCTGCGTAATAACATTGTCTTCGTTTGTGTCATTCGGAGCGACGGTGATTATATCCGTCTGCAGGATAACGTCGAGCATCGGCGTATCCTTGATTGCGTTGTCGATATTTATCTCGGCGAGAGGCTTGCTTTTATCGGCAATCATCTTATATGAATAATTGTCATAGACGAAATCGAGCAGTTTCTTCGTGTCGGAAAAGCGCTCGTTGACGCCGCCGATTATCCTGCCGCCCATAACCACGCAGATAAGATTGAGGTCATCCTTTGTGCTGCTTGAAACAAGGCATTCGCCCGCCGGCGTGGTGTGGCCTGTCTTGATTCCGGTGCAGTATGAATAATAGTTTCCCGAGAGAGGGAGCAGCAGCTCGTTTGTGTTTGAATACGTCCTGTCGGAGCGCGGATAGACGTCCGTCGCGGGCACAGTGAATTTCTGAGTGCTGACTATTTCATTGAAAACGTCGTATTTCCTGCATTCTCTTGCGATGAGATATAAATCATAGGCGCTGCAGTAGTGGTTATCATCGTGGACTCCGTTAGGATTCACGAAATGAAGGTTCTCGCAGCCGAGTTCCTTCGCCCTTTTATTGCTGAGGGCGGCAAAGGCGTCGACACTCCCGCTCACATGCTCCGCGAGGGCGTAAGCCGCTTCGTTTGCGCTCGGGATAAGCAGAGCCTGAAGCAAAGTGTAAACACTGAGCTTTTCGCCCGCCTGGAGATTCGCGCTCGAATAGCCCGCGGGCTTGAGATCGATTGCGTGCTGAGAAACCGTAACAATATCGTCGGGATCGCAGTTTTCGAGCACGAGCAGGGCGGTGAGTATCTTGGTTGTGCTTGCGGGATACATCTTTTCGTGCGCATTCTTTTCGTAAAAAATCTTTCCGCTCACGGGGTCCGCAAGATATGCCGCTTTGCAGCCGATATCCGGAACGCCGTCCGGCACTTCCTGCTCATCCCTGATATATTCAAATGTAACCCTTGCCTCATCCGCTGTCTCGTCCGCTTCATAGAGCGAATCGGAGAAGGTGATTTCTCCGCTGTAAGCGTCGGGATTATAACCCGCGCCGTTCGCATAAGAAATGAGCGGCGTAAAAAGCAGGCAGAAGGTAAGCGCAAGAATAAAAATCCTGTTTTTCATGGTTTGATACTATCCTGTCATCAGTTTTTGAACGGCGCAGACAGTTTCGCAAAGATGCCGTCAAAAAAGGTCTTTATTATATATCTGAAATCGCGCAGCGCCCATTTAATATTTTGCCAAAGATCTCCTTCGGGCTTTTCCTGAGTAAGCGAATTTGTAGTGATTGCATTGACTCCGAGCTCATAGAAGCGCTCAGCATTCGGAATATCATCGATGGTCCAGACAAATACATCAAGGCCCGAATCGACCACCGCTTTTACATAATCGTCCGGCAGAAAAACGTGGATATCCATACCGTCCAGATGATTGTTGACCGCAAAATCAATATCCTCCTGCGTAACATTTTCGTAGCCGATGAGATAATAAACGGGAATTTCGGGAATAAGCTCTTTCATCCTCACGCAGATTTCGCGCCCGAATGAAATGATTACAAACATTCCCTTGTCCTCGCGCGCTGATAGAAGCTCCGCAAGCTCGTCCATATATTCAACCTCAACGCTTGCCTTGATTTCAATCACGGGATGCAGGCCGTATTCTTTGCAGACATCAAGGTATTCCTGCAGGGTGGCGATTTTTGTGCCGGGATAGCTTTCTAGATTGTTTCCGAAATCGACCGTAAGCGAGCTTATCTCGTCCCAGGTCATTTCCGAGACTTTTCCGGTGCCGTCGGTCATTTCGTCAACTGTTTCATTATGAATCAGAATCCAGACGCCGTCTTTGGTGCGCCGGATATCGCATTCCGCGCCCCAGAAATCAGATTTGCCTGCCGCAATATAGGCGGGGAGTGTGTTGGCTGGCGCGACCGCCGAATATCCGCCGTGGGCAATCATCCGCATTGTGCCCGAAGGTATTTTATATGATGAATAAACCGACATTGTGCCTCCATCTGCATACACATAAAGAGCACAGCCGAGAATGATAATCAGGGACAGAATCAGGGATATCGCTTTTTTCATTTTGCTTCTCCTTAGCTTATCGCGGTTTTCCGGAAAGATATTTTGAGACCAGCGGGCAGAAATCTGTCTGTATTATATCAAAGCCTTTGTCTGCGAGCCAGCCCCAGCCGTAATCGGGAGAAACCACGAAGGAATTGTCATCCGAATGTCCGGCCGCGATAACGTCGTTTTTATTGTAAACTATCGCGTTGCCGAAAACGATGAGACCCTTGTCGTGCATGCTTTTTATATATTCATCAGACGCGACGGGCGCATCCTCTTTTTCAAACAGCACTTCCGCGCCGATGCAGTTTATTCCCTTGGCAATCAGTTCATCTGTAATATCATCCCTGTTTCTGACTATCGGCATAAACATAAGATCGGGAGCGTATCTGAGGAGATCTTTTATATATTTGTCTTTGATTGCTGTTTTTACCACAACCTGCTTTTCAACGCCGCATTTTCTTATGCATTCGGTGATGCCGGGAATGTCGGTCCAGTATTTATCGACATTGATATAGCATTTGCCTCTGAGATAGTCAAAGACCTCTTCCAGAGTGCTTACCCCGAAATCTGTCGGGCAGTCATCCTGATTTACAAAGCGGAGTTTTTTGACTTTGTCGGAGCGCATGGCCGAAATCAGCTTCTTCTTTCTCAGATGAGCGTGTTCCATGCCGGGATGAAAGACAAAGTATTTGCCGTCAATTGTTTTTGTTACGTCGAGCTCAATCATATCCGCGCCGCTCATAACAGCGGCTTTGAACGAGGGCATCGAATTGCAGGGAATATCAGCTCCCGAGAATCCGCGATGGGCGCAGATAAGTATTTTTTCTCTTGAGTTTTCAAATATGGATTTATTGAAATCAATCATAAAGACACCTTGTTAATATTTATGTCTGTTCCGCCGGATCGGCATCGGGTTTATCCGGCTCCTCCGGGGATTCCTTCATGAGAGTCAGCGTGGAATTCCGCTTTTCAATCATCGCCGCGGATTCAACGGGTATTCCCGCGTGAAGTTCACCGGGTTCCATGAAGTTGAGCCCGCCCTCGTATTCCGCGGGGTAATAGCCTTCGTTCGCGAGCTTTTCCCTCTGTTTAAGAACTTCCATAACGTATTCGTGCTGCGGATTGTTGAAATCCCAGAACAGATACGGAATTATCATCAGCACGAAGCCCGCAAGGTCAAAGGCCAGCGGGACCGCGACAATATTGAATCTTGCCGAATCAATATAGAGAATGTCCCAGTTTGAATTGAAACCGCTCTTGAGTATGATTACGGGTATAATCAGGCTGACAAAGGTGGTGACGGGGGAGATAATCCAGTTGAATACGCCGCTTGAATTTTCAAGACGCTCACCGGAGAGATACATCTGATAATCGTTTTTCCTTATTCCCATATCGGCATCCGCGACGTCGGGAATGGAAGTTGCGAAACCTCTGAAGAATTCGCATATAAAAATGACTATACCGCACATATTCTGCTTCGTCGGGAAGGCCATTATCGTCAGCATTTCGGCAACCGCGCCGACTGCGTGAATCGTCTGCTTCGCAATCTTCAGCGTCCTGTATGAAAACCGCTTCACAAAGTATGGGGCAATAAAGCTCAGAGGCGTGGACCTGAAACTGTAAAGCGTTTTCATCAGGCCGTATATAGCGCACTGCGTATACATCCTGAACGAGAAGAAATACATGACATTTACAATGCTGAT
>JAFZOE010000034.1 GCA_017552845.1 Clostridia bacterium | reverse complement strand
TCTGCTATGACGAAAACAAGTAGGTTAAGCTCTTTCACTCAGAGAAACGCCGGGCGGTGCGAGGCGCCGTGAAACACTTATCCGAATACCTTTCCGAGCAGCATTCCGAACACGATGTAAGACGAAAAGTAGGCAATGCCGGGAGCGCCCGTTACAGCGCCGGGAATACGCATTCCCCTAAGGCCGCATTACGCGGTAAATTGAGGTGGTACCACGGGTTTTACTCGTCCTCAGAGCATAATCGCTCCGGGGGCGATTTTATTATCCCGGAGCCAGGGAGGAAAAGAAATGTTAATTACCGAATTCCTTGAGAGAAACGCAAGACTTTACAAAAACGAAATTGCGCTCACGGAAATCAATCCGTCCGATGAAAGAGACAGAGCGACCACTTGGCGCGAGGCGTCTCTGATTGAGCTCGCCCGCCCGAACACTCCTTACAAGAGGGAGATGACCTGGTCCGAATTTGATACGAGAGCAAACAGATTCGCAAATCTCCTGCTCAGCCGCGGAACGAAGAGAGGCGCAAAAGTCGGCATACTTCTGATGAACTGTCTCGAGTGGCTGCCGATTTATTTCGGAATTCTCAAAGCAGGATGTATCTGCGTTCCCCTTAATTTCCGCTATTCCGCGGATGAAATCAAATACTGCGTTGAGCTCGCGGATGTTGAGATTCTTATCTTCGGGCAGGAATTCATTTCAAGAATCGACGAGATTCATAATGATATGCCCGCAGTGCATACCCTCTTTTATGTCGGCCCCGACGGTCCGGATTATTCCGAGGACTGCTGGGAGAGAATGAGCTACTGCTCATCAATCGCACCCCCGATTGCAATTGACGAATTCGACCACGCGGCGATTTACTTCTCCTCGGGAACAACC
Organism: Clostridia bacterium; assembly: GCA_017552845.1. Taxonomy (GTDB): domain Bacteria; phylum Bacillota; class Clostridia; order Oscillospirales; family Acutalibacteraceae; genus CAG-177. The sequence goes on along the minus strand of JAFZOE010000034.1, from coordinate 1,384 downwards.
GGTTTTCCGAAGGCGATTCTCCATAATCACAAAGGACTTGTCTGCTCGGCAATGACAGAGCAGAATCACCACGGTCAGACTCACGATGACGTATTTCTCTGCATTCCCCCGCTCTATCACACGGGCGCTAAAATGCACTGGTTCGGCTCGCTCTATTCGGGCAGCAAGGCGGTGCTTCTCAGAGGAGTAAAGCCCGAGTGGATTCTCAGGGCGGTCACGGAAGAGAAATGCACGATAGTCTGGCTGCTCGTTCCCTGGGCTCAGGATATTCTTGACGCAATCGAGAGCGGAAGAGTGGATTTAAGCCATTATCTGCTCGACCAGTGGCGTTTGATGCATATAGGCGCTCAGCCCGTTCCTCCGAGCCTTATCAAGCGCTGGCTCAAGTATTTCCCGAATCACGATTATGATACGAACTACGGTCTCAGCGAATCTCTCGGCCCCGGCTGCGTCCACCTCGGAGTAGGCAATCTCGATAAGGTCGGAGCAATAGGCAGAGCCGGTTATCTCTGGGAGACCAAGGTTATAGGCGAAAACGGCGAGCAGGTCAAGGCCGGCGAAGTCGGTGAGCTTGCGGTCAAAGGCCCCGGAGTTATGCTCTGCTACTACAAGAATCCCGAAGCGACGGATGAAATTCTCAAGGACGGCTGGCTCTTTACCGGCGATATGGCAGAGGTTGACGAAGACGGCTTCATCACTCTCGTTGACCGCAAGAAAGATGTTATTATCTCAGGCGGCGAGAATCTTTACCCCGTTCAGATTGAAGACTTCCTGCGTAAAAATGACAAAATCAAGGATGTCGCGGTAATCGGTCTTCCCGATAAGCGTCTGGGTGAAATTGCAGCTGCGATAATCGAACTCAAAGAGGGCATGGAGTGCACCGAAGAGGAAATCAACGAATTCTGCACAGAAATGCCGAGATACAAGAGACCGCGCAAAATCATATTTGCCGATGTTCCGAGAAATCCGACCGGCAAGATAGAGAAGCCCGTCCTGCGTCAGAGATACTGCCACGGCAGGCTGGTTGAAGAACAGATAAAAGGTTAAGGTGACATATATGAAACAGCTTATGCTCGGCAACGAAGCGTTTGCAAGAGGTCTCTATGAGGCAGGCTGCGGCTTCGTTTCCTCCTATCCGGGCACTCCGAGCACAGAAATCACGGAGTGTGCAGCAAAATATAAAGAAATCTATGCCGAATGGGCTCCCAATGAAAAGGTCGCCATGGAGAGCGCCCTGGGAGCATCCCTTGCAGGCAAACGCAGCTTCTGCGGAATGAAGCATGTCGGCCTCAATGTTGCCGCCGACCCGCTCTTTACCATTTCATATACGGGCGTCAATGCAGGCATGATTATAGCCGTTGCGGATGACGCGGGTATGCATTCC
>JAFZOE010000334.1 GCA_017552845.1 Clostridia bacterium | reverse complement strand
TTGATAGGGTTGAAGTATCGGATGATAAAGATGATCCGGACAAATATAAACTGAAACTGTATATCAAAGCGGATCCGGACTCCAATGCATCAACAGAGCTTGACGCGGCAGTCAATCTTAAAGTTCAAGATTGCCTCGCTAAGGTCCACCAAATCATCATAATCCGAACCCTAAGCCTGTCGGCGAAGGATTCGGATTAAACTATTATTATTGAGGAAAACCAAGCCACCCGCAGGAGGAAACATCTTGAAGCAGACAGTCGCAAAGAAACACAGACCTCTTATGGTCAAAAAATTTGATACTATGCTGCTCGGCGGAACGCTGACCATGATGGTGGTCTCGATTCTGCTGATGTCCGATTCAGTCATAGCGGGTATATTCATCGGCTCCGATGCCGCGGCAGGCATCAACCTTGTTACACCGATCTATTCGCTCTCGGCATTTTTCGGCTCCGTATTCTCCCTCGGCGTTCCCATCCGCTATTCGCTGAAAATGGGGCAGTTTGAGAAAAAGGAGGCCGACAGGGTCTTCGGAACGGGGCTTCTGATGTCAGTCTCGGTCGGCATTATCCTCTTCATTCTCGCAAGCGTATTCGGAGACGCTTTTATCAGGGGGTGCCATCCTTCGGCTCAGGCGCTTGAGCAGGCGCGCAGCTATCTGTTCTGGATGCGCTTTACCGTTCTTTTCCTGCCGCTCGACATGCTGATGGCGGAGATGGTTTATAACGACGGCGACGACAGGATATCCGTTATCGCAAACTGCGTTCAGGGAATCGGCAATCTCTCTTTTTCGCTGATTCTCAGCAGGGTTATGGGTATCGGCGGAATAGGCCTCGCCTCTTTCCTCTTCACTTTCTTATCCCTCGCAACCCTTTTCATTCATTTCTTCAGCAAGAGTAATTCACTGAAACTGTATTTTTATTTTTCGCCGAAAGTTCTTTTCTCCATCGTGCGCTACAGCGTAATCGACGCGAGCACATATCTCTGGCTCGGCGCGGGAAACGCAATGCTGAACTGGTTTGTCTGCACGCATTTCGGCACGGATTATCTGATTCTCGTTTCCGTCATCACTCTCTGCCGCGAATTTCAGCTTGTCTTTGACGGTATCGGCGAGGCGATAACTCCGATTATAAGCGTCTATCTCGGCGAGGACTGCTTCCCGGGAGTGCGCACCATTTATTCACGCGCCAGAAGAACGGCAGTTTTCGAAGGGCTGGTTCTGATTCTGGTTATGTATGTGGCGGCGCCGCTTGTGCCGGCACTGTTGGGTATCAAAAATGTAAAGATAATGAAACTTGCCATCGCGGGGCTCAGAATAGTATCGCTCGGCTCGGTATTCACGAGTCTGCTTTATCTCTCGACTTCCTACTATCTGTTGCTTGACAGAATTTCGCTCGGACTCGGAGTCAGCGCAATGAGGGATGTAGTGGTTTCCGTTCCCGCTGCGCTCATATTCGGCCTGGCGTTCGGAATTCACGGCCTATTTGCAGGTTTCGCTCTCGCGTCATTCATCGCCTGGCTGTTTTCCTCGCTGTTTCTGCGTATCCGCTACGGTTCGGACGCTCCACTGCTTCTCAAACGGCGCGAAAGCGGAAAAGAAGCCCTGCTCTACTCGCTCGATGTTGAGACCTCTTCAGTTCTTGCAACGCGCGACCGCCTCGGTGAAGCACTTGAGGAACGGGGATTTGATGAAAAGACGGTCGTGCGCACACAGCTCGTTTTTGAAGAGCTCTTCATGCTGATTTACGAAAAGAATCCCGGCAGGAGCATTCAGGCGGAATGCGCTGTTCTCATTGAAGGCGGCAGAATACGGATGATTTCACGCGATACGGGCTGCAAAGTCGATCTCTCCGATCCCGATATGGAAATCGATTCGCTCAGAAGCTACGTGATTTCAAGCGTAACGAATCAGATAAGCTCGCAGAAGCATCATCTCGTTACAATGAGCTTCAACAGGAATATGATAGAGCTTGAAGGTAACCGCGCGGCTAAAGCATAATCCGTCCCCTGCCTTAAAACTTGATTTAACAACGGAAATATGATATAATAAATCATCATTAAGAAAGGAGGCGGCGGTATGTTCGAGCCCGTTTTATCTTTCATTGACGGCATCGCCGATGTTATTTCATCATTCTTCGTAAGCATTCTGTTTTTCCTTTTTAACTGATTGAATATGCCGGGTATTGACACGGTAGTTCTATTGCGGTATATATAAGCCTTCTCCTCGCGGGGAAGGCTTTGTTGTTTTTTGCCCGATTAAGCAAAATAGACGCGGCTATTTTACTGTTTAATACATTTATTATTATTCTTATCCATATTATTATATTATCAACACGGGAGGCAAATATATTTACATTATCCCGCGCTTATGCTATAATTGAAAGGATGATAAATATGGCAAAGAAACTCTATAAAAGCAGAACCGACAGACAGCTCTTCGGAGTCTGCGGCGGTCTCGCGGAGTATCTCTGCGTGGATTCGACCATAGTCAGGCTGATTCTCGTTTTATTCTGCCTCGCGGGCGGGAGCGGGCTCATCCCCTATCTCATCTGCGCGCTGGTAATTCCGAACGAACCATAATAATTTGAGGTGATTTTATGCTCAGAATTGAACATCTTACAAAAACTTTCGGCGAAAAGAAGGCCGTTGACGACCTTTCGCTTCATATTGCGCCCGGCGAGATTTACGGCTTTATAGGTCATAACGGCGCCGGCAAAACGACCACTCTCAAAAGCTGCACCGGTATTCTGAATTTTGACGAGGGCGAAATCTTCATCAAGGGAATGTCAATCAGAGAGAATCCTCTCGAATGCAAAAAGC
>JAFZOE010000333.1 GCA_017552845.1 Clostridia bacterium | reverse complement strand
GGGAGTAACAAAGAGGTGAGCGTCATTCTGGCAGAAGTGGCGGCCTCTCTCAATTCCCTTGAGCGTGCCCGAGGATTCAAATCTGAAATCGTGCGCGATTTCGCCGATTCGGATGGGTAATTCTTTATATGAATGGGGCTTGTTTGCATAAATCATCATGTGATGCGGGCAGTTCATCGGGCGCAGGACGAAGCTTTCGCCCTCAACCTCCATCGGCGGGAACATATTCTCTTTGTAATGATCCCAGTGGCCGGAAGTCTTATATAGTTGAACAGTGCCTACGCAGGGTGTCATAACGTGGTGATAACCGAGCTTGCGCTCCTTATCCTTGATATAGTTTTCAAGCTCCTGCCAGACGGTATAGCCCTTTGAGAGGAACATCGGAAGGCCTCTGCCGACAAGTTCGTCGGTCATGAAAAGACCCATTTCCTTGCCGATCTTGCGGTGGTCGCGCTGCTTTGCTTCCTCAACCGCCTTCTCATACTCCTCAAGCTCTTCCTGAGTCTGGAAGGCAACGCCGTTGATTCTCGTGAGCATCTTGTTCTCAGAATCATTTTTCCAGTAGGCGCCGCTCTGCTGGGTGATTTTGAAAGCTTTGAGAGCTTTGGTGTAGCAGACATGGGGACCGACGCACATATCAATCTAGTCGCCCTGCTGATAGAAGCTGATAACAGCATCTTCGTCAAGGTCGCCGATATGCTCTTCCTTATATTTTGCTCCGCGCTCATGCATGAGCTTGATTGCCTCGTCTCTCGGAAGAATGAAAGGCTTTACGGGGATATTCTCCTTGACTATCTTTTTCATTTCCTTTTCGATAGCGGCAAGGTCATCGTCGGTCAGCTTTCTGTCGCCGAGGTCAACGTCATAGTAGAATCCTTTTTCGGTGGCGGGGCCGTATGCAAAGTCGGCATCGGGCCAAAGGCGCTGAATTGCCTGAGCCATGCAGTGCGCCGTTGAATGACGCAGAACGTGCTGAACTTCTTCGGGCGGGCATTCCGCAACCGTTCCGTCTCTGTAAATGATTTTCATATTGTTTAACTCCTTTGAGAATTATTACCTGCAATAAAAAAGCACCCTCGGTCTCCCAAGGGTGCTTTGCACGGTTCCACCTTGTTTTTTAACTCTTTGCCCTTAACGCGGGAAACGGCTCTGCTTGTTTCGCAGGCGGCTCGGGAGCGGTCTCCTCCGCTGTCACACAATGCGCTTTCAGCCGCGGCGCATCTCTCTGGGGTGTTCTCCGACGGATTCGTTCTCCTTCTCTGCCTTTAATTGAAGATATTATATATCTGCTTTTTATAAAAGTCAACTGTTTTGTTTATTATCCTGCCTGTATTTCTCTGCCTGGAGATTGAACATATAGGCATAGGTGCCGTTCTTTTCCATAAGTTCGGCGTGAGTTCCGCTCTCTATGATTTCACCGTCCGCCATCACATAGATTTTGTCCGCGCCGACCGTGGTCGAAAGGCGGTGCGATATGAAGATGACGGTTTTATGCTCAGCCGCTTCAAGCATTGTTTTATTAAGCTCGTATTCGGCTATCGGGTCGAGATTTGCCGAGGGCTCGTCGAGAATGGCGTAAGGGCAGTCTTTATAAAATGCCCTTGAAACAGCCATTTTCTGGCTTTCTCCGCCCGAGAGCATAGTTCCGCTTTCGTCGAATTCACGCAGAATTTCCGTGTCAACGCCGTTCTTAAGTGACTTCGAGAATCCGCTGTGTTTCAGCGCCTGAGTAACTCTGTCTTTATCCGGATTCACATCCAGCGCTACATTTTCGCCGATGGTGCAGGCATAGGTCTGAAAATCCTGGAAAACTGCGGCGAAACGGTTTTTGTGAGACTCGAGTGTTACATCCTTGATGTTTTTGCCGCCGATAAGTATTTCTCCCTCGCTCGCTTCGTAGAGACGCAGGAGCAGATTAGTCAGCGTTGTCTTGCCGGCTCCGTTGTAGCCGACGAGCGCAATCTTTTCATAAGGCTTAATCGTCAGATTGATATTTTTCAAAACCGGATGATCGCTGCCGGGATAAGTGAAGCTCAGATTCCTGATTTCGATTGTTTCGGGCTTTTCGCATGAGGCAGTCTCTTCGCCGCCTTTGATTTTCGGTGTGCAGGCAAGAAATTCGCGGTATTTCTCAATCATCTTTCCTCTTTCTGAGAAAACCATGAGCGCCGTTACCGTCAGGAATTCTATTGAAATCGCAATCTGATATGCGCCGTTGAAACTTGCAACAAAATCACCCGCTCCGATGCTGTGCTTCACGAGCACGCAGTATCCGAGATAGGCAGGAAGCACAAACATTAATCCCAACACATCTATACCCGTCTCCTGAAGCCCGGAGAAGAATGAAATCTTTTTCCAGTATTTATTCTGGTTTTCAATAACGGCATCTGCCGCCTCGTTATACCGGTTAATCAGCAGAGGACTGATATTATTCATGCGCACTTCTTTTGCATAATCCTGAAGATAGAAAATGCGCTGGAAATAATCGGATCTGTGGTGAAGTTCGGCATTATCTTTGCGCCTGCCCATATGCAGATTGCCGACTATCCCGCTAAAAGGCAGGAAGACAAATACCGTGACTACAATTATCAGCAGGCATATCGGGTCAATAGTGAAAATGACCGCGCCGATTGTGAAAAACGTAACAAATTCCGTAAAATAGCTTCTCACAAAACCGAGCAGATTCTGTATGTTATCGGCGCTCGTCTCGATGGTGAGAATGAAATTATTGTAAAAATCGGGATTGTCGTATTCCTCCAGGTCAATTTCGCGAGCTTTTTCATAGAGCTTTTTGCACAGGCCTGCAGAGAGCTTTTCTTTGGCGATGTTCCAGTAAAACTCCATGTAGAGCCAGGAGAGCAGATGGGAAACAACAAGTATGGCTGCGATTACTCCGACGCCTATCCAGATCCGCTCAAGATTCTCTCCGCTCTCGACAACATCGATAATGTATTTCATTCCGAGCACGCTGATAAGCCGCCCCGGGACTCTCAATAACAGTCCGTATATCAATTCCAGAATGACAAATACCGGTGAAATCGAGAACATCAGGCGAACGAAATAAATCATATGCCCTATCATGGAGGTGGTATTCTTAAGTTTCTTCATCTCAGCCCACCTCCGCTTTTCCGTAGGCTTCAGCCTGATGATTGAACATTTCCGCGTAGATTCCGCCCAAAGCAAGAAGCTCGGTATGGTTTCCGCGCTCGGCTATTGAACCGCCGTCAAGCACGATGATTCTGTCCGAGAGCACGGCGCTCGAGAGACGGTGGGAGATATAGACCACTGATTTGCCTTCGGTAGCCCTGACAAGATTATCATACATTTTGTATTCGGCAACCGGATCGAGCGCGGATGATGGCTCATCGAGCACTGCAATCTCAAAATCATGAGCAAAGAGACGCGCTGTTGAAAGCTTCTGGTTTTCGCCGCCCGAGAGACCGACGCCGTTTTTGTCAAATTCCTTTGTCAGCACGGTCTCGCCCTTATCGGGAAGGGTGGAAATCTTATCCCAGGCGCCGCTGTTTTTCATCGCTTCCTCGGCAAAGGCACGGTCGCTGTCTTCGCACACTCTGCATATTACGTTTTCATTGACGGAGAGCGCGAAATTCTTATAATCCTGGAAAACCGCTCCGAACAGCAGACGGTATTTTTCAATATCGAATTCTTTTATATTTCTGCCGTTGTAGAGTATTTCTCCCTCGGTCGGGTCATAGAATCTCATCATGAGTTTTACAAGAGTGGTCTTGCCCGCGCCGTTGAGGCCGACAACGGCAAGTTTCTCGCCTTTGTTGAGGGTAAACGACACGTTTTTAAGAGAATCGGTTTCAGCGCCGAGATAGCGGAAGGATACATTCCTGAATTCAAGAGATTCAAATTCACCGGGAATCTCTTCTCCGGAATTAACTCCCGGCTCATAATCAAAGAACTCTCTCAGATTACTGAAATACAGAGCGAGCTGTGAAATGTTGTTGAATGCGCTGACCAGCGAATTAGCGGCACGGTTGACCGAGTTTATTGAACTTATGACGACCGAAAAAGCAGAAATCGTCATTGTATCGGTATAAATGAACTGACCGCCTGCGAGGGCATAGGTGCCGACAGTCGGCAGAAATTCGGAGAAAAATGAGCTGACAGTGCTGTAAATGAAAAGAGGAAAGCCATATTCTTTGTAAATCATTATATTTGCCTTTACCGCGGCTTCAAATCTTTTCATCATTACGAGGAAAATATTGGAGGTGCGCATATCTTTCGAATATTCGCGCAGAAAAACAGTGCGTTTGATATATGCCTTCACTCTCTCATTGCCGGTCTTCGCCAGGTCGCGTTTGTAGAGTTTTCTGCTCTTCGCGAGTTCAACTGCGAAAACAGCGGTTGACGGAAGCGTAAAAAGCAGATACAGAGGATTAACCTGAATAACCGTTATAATAACAAGAATCAACGAGAATACAGTGCCGAAAATCGAAGCGACACTGTTGCACAGAATATGGAAATAGCCCCTGTCGGTTATATCTGTTGCACGCTGATATTTATCATAGAACTGCGGGTCTTCGTAATTTGCGACATCGAGGGAAAGGGCCTTCCTGAATATTAGATTATTCAGCTTTTTGAGCACAACCTTTACGGAAGAGTAATTCACATAGCTTCCATACCATGACAGAGCTTCGCACAGCACCGATACTGCCAGGAACATCAGCAGGTATTTTATATACTGCGAGAAATCGCCCCTCGAGTCAATGACAGTGAGCAGCGTCTTGAGAAACAGTATGTTCTTTACATACACATGAAAAAAGCTCGACGAAAACTGCATGAGCAAAGCGCTCATCGGCAGGCGCCTATCGGTTTTCAGGATAAGCTTCAGCGCCCAGACAACATTTTTGACGACCGGTGCCTTCTCTTTCTGGAGCTTGATATATCTCATCACTTCACTCCTTATTTCTAAAATAAATACATTTTGAATTATATCATTGATTAAACCGCCAGTCAATTATCAAAAACGCAGTTAAATGATAGAAAATATAAAAACCGCCGGAGCTCTTGCCCCGACGGTTCCGCTGTCTGTCTGATTATTTGTTTGCAAGCCACTCTTCGGCTTTCTTTGCGCTCATACACTTGATGTCTTCCTTGGTGTAGGGGGACTCTTCGCCGCCGTTTACATAGAGGAAGAAGTAGCCCTTCTCGGTCTTGTAGAGGGTCTCTTCATAGCCTGCGGGATCGCCGAATGTGCCGACGGTAACCTTCTTGATGAGCACTGACTTAGCGGTGTCATACTCTCTCTTGGAAATAATCTTTTTCATAGTTCGTTTCCTTTTTCCTTGTTGTAATTTGATAAGTATATTTTTATACCGCAGTATAATTTATACCCTAAATATTAACATAGTATGAACAAACGCGAAAAACCCGCATTTATATACGGTCAATCTTGTAAATATGCCTAAAAAATCACTAATTTCATATACAAAATGACGATACAGAAAAACCGGCAGGCAACTTTATTCACAGTTACCCGCCGGTAGATTATTTGTATTTTAATTCTTTTTGACTTCTTCTCCGTCTTTGAAATAGACTCTGGGGACGCGTTTGTTGACGCGGCAGGGGAGCTCGTAATTGAAAGAATGGGCGGCGTTGGAGACCTCTTCCATCGTGAGCGTTGTTCCGCCCTGAGTGCCGACAAGCGTTACCTCGTCGCCCGGATTGCAATCAATTCCCGTGACATCGACCATGAACTGATCCATGCATACTCTGCCCGTTATCGGAGCATATTGTCCGTTGATAATCACTCGGCCTAAATTTGAGAGGCATCTGGGGTAGCCGTCAGCGTAACCGACCGGAATTGTTGCGATTTTCGTGTCTTTTTCGGTTTTGTATGTCCCGCCGTATGAGATTTCTCTGCCGGCCTCGAGTGTTTTTACATGGCTGATATAGGTTTTCCATTCCATTACGGGTTTTATCGAGAGCAGGCTTTTGTCAACTTCTTCAGATGGATAGAGGCCGTAGAGGATGATTCCCATGCGGCACATATCAAAATACTCATCAAAATTCATTATGCCCGCTGAATTGTTGAGATGCTTTACCGGTATATCAATGCCCCTG
>JAFZOE010000332.1 GCA_017552845.1 Clostridia bacterium | reverse complement strand
TTCGCTGCCGGTTTCATATTCGATTTTTCCCGGGATAGAGGCAAATGACTTTTTGCCGTAGCCGAGTTCTTCGAGCTCGCTCATAGTGGTTGAATAGGTCCAGCCGGCGTTTTCAAAAGCCTCGGCAGAAGCATATCCGCCGTCCTTTGCCCATATGAGGTCGAGGTCGCAATTCATCTGCTGATTTGTAATCTCCTCGCTGAGATCGCGCTTATATGTATGAACGCTGAAGCCTGCGGGAGTCGCACCGTGATTGGCATCCGAGGTTACGATTCCCGCCTTTTTGCCGAGGGATTTTGCAACCTCGCTGACATTCATATAGCTGAAGATAACCGCGCCGCTTGTGAGTTTGACTGCGAGAGTGCAGAGATTGCTGTTGAAAACACGTCTGCCGCAGGAGAGAGCGGTCGCGCCCGCTGCGGAATCGGTGGTTCCGTCGAGCGAATCGGTCATCGAATAACCCTGATAAGGCAGGGTATCCATGCAGAGCTCAACGCCGAGCTCGGCCTTGGTCCATTCGAGCGCATTCGGGCCCATGCCGTCGCCTATCAGGAGAATTACATTCTTTACATCCTGCGGAATTACAATCGCAAATGCGGGCGAAACGCAGGCGAGGAGCATCGCGAACGCAAGAAGGACTGCAAGAAGCTTTGAAATTTTATTCTTTTTCATATCATTATCCTCCGATCAGTTTTTGCCGATAAATTCATACAGAAGGGAATCACCCTCAAGATATGAGCGGTCGATAACCCTGAATTTTTTAATCTTTTCAAGCAGGTTCTCAGCCATGAGATCGTATGGCGTTCCGTGAACTCCGCTGAGAAGCTCCATAGCCTCGCAGGCGAGCAGGCCGATTTCGCAGGGATGGAAGGAATCAAGCTTGATATCCGCGTGGTTACGGAACGGGAAAATATAATTATCCTCGCCTGCCATTACGCTCTTCCAGCTTGCGAGAGTGCCCTCGGCATTTGTATCTCTGAAGCGGTTATCCCTGACAAGACGCCTGAGAAGGCGCAGATTTCTCTTGCGCAGCATTATCTCGCCGTCCTGCTCAAAAATACGGCTCGAGACGCTGACATAAAGGCGCGCCATAGCGTCATTCGGCAGGAAATCGGTGATAATCGGATTCAAGCCGTGAATGCCTTCTACTATCATTACGCCGTCCTTGCCGAGCCTTATATTATTCACCTGCTCGGAGCGCGTCTGAATGCCGAAATCATAAATCGGCAAATTGCTTTCGCCCTCTTCTATAAGCTCGGTGAAGCATTTTTTAATCATGGGAATATCGAGCGCCTCAATGCTCTCGAAATTGTAGCTGCCGTCTTTATTCAGCGGATAATCCTCACGGTTTGGGAGATAGAAATCATCAAGCGAAACAGTATAGACCTCGCAGCCGCTTTTCTCCATCGTTTCCTCAAGGATTCTTGCTGTTGTGGTTTTGCCGGACGAACTGGGCCCTGCGAGCATAATTATCTTTTTGCCTTTGTCAAGAAAAATTGTCGCGGCATCCTCAACGGAGGAAATGTAGTTTTCGCTGCACTGCTCAAGGAAGCCCTTCGGATCCGCCTTCGCCGCGGCATTGATTATATCAACATAGTATTTTGTCATAGGTTACCTCACTGCCGCCTTTATATACTTAAAGATATTTAACTTATCGAGGATTGAATAAACCGTACTCCTTATTCTGTCAAGGAATGCGAGCACCCTGCCGAGGAACGAAACATCTTTGCCGGTTTCGGAAGTGACCGGAGTCAGCGTCTTATCCGAATAATCATATTTCATGAACTGGCTCCACTTTGAAGTGAATACAGTCTGCTGCTCCTTTGACGAGGCGAGATCGAGAACGAACTCCGCCGCATCGCCGCCGTATGGATAATCGACATGGGCCATATCTCTGATAAACCAGGTTTTGTCGGGCAGAATGCAGGTAGAAGCATCTATCTGACCATCGGGTGAGAGATAATTCACATCAGTATAAAGCTGCTGAGGGTAGCCCTCGCCGAGAGTTTCGTGAAGCAGGGATACTGTCGCCCCGCCGCTCGCGTAACGGCAGTCGATGAGAAAATCGTTGTTGCTCTTCGTGATTGTTTCGGCAACGGGCACCCCGCGCATATTATACTGCGCCGTCACATAGACATTGGTATCCTCCAAAGCGGAATGAAGCGTTTCGGAAAGATTGCCCTGAACGGAATTATGATATTCCTCAATCCTCTCAAGAAGGGCGGAATTATCGTTATTCTTCAGTATATACTCCTTGCATTCATCGTAATTATCATAAGGGGTAAGCGCCCAAATCCCGGGCATATAGCCGAATACGGGAATGAGCAACTCATCAAAAACTCTGTCGCCAATTTCGGCAATCAGATTATTTGCGAAATCCGTGACGCTGCCGTTGAAGCCGTTTTCAGTCAGGCCCGCGTTGAGATAATCAAAAATCTGCTTGATCGTGTCGTTTCTCACAAGACTTGCGACTCTGTCAATCAGCGCCTCGATATCAACCTCGAGCCTGCCGGCAAAAAGCTCGCCGACTATGGAACTGCCCTCGAATGCGGTCGAGCAGAATTCAACCGTGTCGATTTCACCGCTGCCGTATTTATGAAGATAAGAGCTGACTATCGTTCCGCCCATGCTGAAGCATAGGAGAGAAATTCTGTTGTAATCGCCGAGCGTCTTTACATCCTTTATGAATCTGTCGAGATCGTCGGCATGGCAGAGCGGATCAATACGCCAGTCATAATTGAAAAAGTAAGTATTATCAAGGCCGAAGCGGTCAATCGCCTCGTGAACCACACCCTCTTCATCCGTTTCCATCGAGGTAAAACGTTCTGCGTTTTCACCTAGATGGCCTTCAAAGGTCAGGGTATGAAGCGGATATTTCGAATCGCCGTTTTCCGCACAGGCAATCGGCTCGAAAACTTCATAAGCTACCGGCAGTATCTTATCCGCGAGGCGCTGAGCGTCCTTAGTGACAAAATAGGTCATAACATCGGGCAGAATATCCGCAACCAGTTTTACAATGGTCCCGGTTGAGAGTGGCCAGACCTGATTTTCATTTTCGTCATAGAGCGGAAAAGTATTCATGCCGCTGACTATTATATACGCTGTTTTTTCCTCATCCGCGAATGCGGGCAGGCAGAGAATTAATGCGATAATAAAGCACAGCAATGCGGCGGTTATTCTCTTGGCACATTTTTTCATGATAATTCCCCAATCGGTTTAATGAATATATAATATCACTTTTAATAAAAAAATTCAAATTATATTTTCTTTTTGCCCGAAATCAAAAGCCGTCCCTGAGGGACGGCTCCGATAAATCTATTTGCCTGCTCTGGGCTTTACGAAAAGGTATTTCACAACCCAGGTCGCGAAAATGAAGACAGGTCTGAAAATCTTCTTGATTTTTCTGATAAACGAATCGGCAATATTGGCATTGAATTCATCGGATTTGCTTATATGAACCGACGGATCAAGCGGGACTATATCCTCATTCTCCTTATCATAATAGAGGAACTGCGGGAAGCCCTCGAGCGTGTCAACTGTCGCATTTTCATCATTAACTATCGCGAAAATCAGCTTATTCACGGCGACGGGATTTTCCTTATGCCCGACATTCTTGATAAACCAGGTTGTGTCTCGGAAAAGGCATGAGGAGGCGTTGATTTTGCGGTCGGGTGAGAGATAAGCGCCGTTGCCCTTCTCCGTTTCGCTTTGAATATAATCATCGGTGAAATATGTGTCGTTCCCGACCGTGTAAGCTCCGAAACTCGCAACAGAAACCTTGAGGAGCTGATCCGAGAGAGCGTTTGCATCCTCAATGAGGGGAAGCAGCTGCTGACCGTATTTCACAAGGCACGATACCTTGATCCCATTGCTCTGCGCCTCTTTGAGTATATCCTCAGCGCGAAGCATAATCGTATTATGATAATGGTCGATTTTGTTTATGAAATTCGCGTATTTCTCTTCTTCACCTGCAAATACGACTTTCTTGGCGTCTTCATAGTATTTATCCTCACACATTGCCCAGTAGCCGGGGAATGAGCCGAAGCAGTGCTTGAGAAGGCGGGGATTTATATAATCGTAAATATGCTGATAGACATTGGTGCTGAACCAGCAGAACATATCGAGATTATATGTATCCGAGAGGATTTTCAGCATCTGACGTATGGAATCGTCGGTGAGCGTTATACCGTCTGTCACCTTTAAATTCAAACCCATATCGTATTCATAAGCGAATCTCTCCGCGGCGTCGCCGTCAAGCACAAGATTGCCGCTGAAGGCCTCGCCTATGGGCGTCATTCCGAGAAGGCCGGAGTGGCTGACAATGATATCGGTAATGCGGTCATCTTTATAAATATCGTAATAGGTCGCTTCAAGGCAGGCGCCGAGACATCTGCCGTAGAGAGCATATTGGTCGCAACCAGTTGCATCAAGCACATCCTCGATAAAAGTGCGGAGCTTTTCCATATTATCGTAAGGGTCAAGACGCCAGTCATATCTGAATCCGTAGGACCACAGATCGGAATTCGGAGCGGTGAAATATCTCTGAAGATCCGGCTTGGAATAGGTGAAAACGCTCTCGGAGCCGTTGGCAGCCACGCCGTTTTCATCGAGCACAAGATCCTTATATGTATCGATAAGGAAATCGGTTATGAGGTCGCAGACCTCGGTCCAGTCCTGAGTGACAACCGCCTTTGCAATCACGCCGGCATTATCCGTAAACATGGCAGCCGCCTTCGCAGTATCGATGGTCGCAGTCACGGGCTCGAAGGAACCGTCCGCCTGCCTGATGCCCAGCGGCGTATCCTCGCCGTAGATGCAGATTACGGGCACTCTGCCCGGATACGCGCCCGCTTCCGTTTTAAGCAGAAGCGATACCGCCGGAAGCATAACCGCGAGCGCTGTTATAACAGATATAATTCTGATAATTCTCTTTTTCATTGCAGGATTTACCCCTTTGCATTTCATGCGTTTTATAAAAGAATTTTACCAAATCTCAGATAAAAAATCAAGAAGGGATTGAGCTTTGCGTCGTTTTTGTCTCCATACAATCAGAATATAAAAAGCACCCACCCGTAAAGGGTGGATGCCGGTATATTATTTGCCGAGACTGTCGGTGATGTCAACGGTCTTGGTGGCGTTGTAGCATTCGAACATTTCGGTGGCATCTGCGGGAACAGTCTTCTTTGTGAGAAGGCTGACTACCGGAACGATAATAAGGCCGCCGACCATCGCAATAACGCCGGAATAGAGCGAGTTTCTGAATACAAATGAGAAGAATTCGCTGCCGGAAACATCGAGCCAGCCGAGCGAGATGCAAAGCTGAATGATTTCAAGACCTACGCCGAAGATGAACGAGCAGATAACTGCCGCCTTCGAGGTCTTTTTCCAGTAGAGACCGTAGAGGAACGGAGCGAGGAACGCGCCTGCGAGAGCGCCCCATGAAACGCCCATCATCTGGGCGATAAAGATATTCGCGCTGTTCGCCTGCTTGATTGCGATAAGCGCAGAGAGAACGATGAATACAACGATGAAGATTCTCATAATGAGCATCTTTTTCTTTTCCTCAATCTCCTTTTTGCGGATGGGCTCGATGAAGTCAAGGGTGATGGTCGAGCCGCTTGTGAGAACAAGCGAGGAGAGAGTGGACATTGATGCGGAAAGAACAAGAACTATAACTATCGCAATCAGAACGGGGCTGAGAGTGGAGAGCATAGCGGGGATGATTGAATCGAAACCGCCGACGGGTTTGCCGGTCAGTGCGTCAACCTCAACTCCTCTGCCGGCATAGAGTCTGCCGAAACCGCCGAGGAAATAGCATCCGCCTGCAACAACGATTGCGAAGAGGGTTGAAATGACTGTGCCCTTCTTGATTGAATCTTCATTCTTGATGGCATAGAACTTGCCGACCATCTGGGGAAGGCCCCAGGTGCCGAGCGAAGTGAGCATAACGACGAAGAGCAGGAAGAGAGGCTGGGGTCCGAAGAACGAGGTAAATCCGCCTGCCGCCCAGACTCTGCCGTCCGCAGTCTGGCTGGGAAGCCCCGAAAGGGTTTTCATCGCCTCAACGAGGCCGTCGTTTGCTTTGAGCACTGCGAGGATGACCGCAACGATACCCACAAGCATTATGATACCCTGAATAAAGTCGTTGGTCGCAGTCGCCATATATCCGCCGACTATTACGTAAACGGCGGTCAGCACTGCCATTATGATAACGCATACCGAATAGGGAACATCGGGATATGCCATATGGAAAAGTCTTGAAAGACCGTTATAGAGCGATGCGGTATAAGGGATGAGGAAAAGGAAGGTTATCATAGAAGCCGCAACCTTGAGACCGCGGGAATTGAATCTCGCGCCGAAGAAATCGGGCATGGTCTTTGATGAGAGCGACTGAGTCATGATTCTCGTTCTTCTGCCGAGAATACTCCAGGCGAGGAGGGAGCCGATGAAAGCGTTTCCGAGACCTATCCATGTGGAAGCCACACCGAAGTTCCAGCCGAACTGGCCTGCGTAGCCGACGAAAATAACAGCTGAGAAATAGGATGTTCCGAATGCAAAGGCACTGAGCCACGGACCGACCGAGCGGGAGCCGAGAACGAAGCCGTTGACATCGGAGGCGTGCTTTCTTGAGCGGATGCCGATAAAGATCATCAGCGCGAAGAAGCATACTATCATCGCTGTCGTGAGTATCATTGTAGTGTTCAAGGTGAACACCTCCCCAAAAAGTATTCCTTTGAATTTACACAAAAATCCGCTATATTTTATCATTATTCATATTTTATGTCAAGAATTTTGATTTTATAAAAGAGAGATGATACAAATATTATATAAACTGTTACATATTTCTATTGAAAAATGCACCTGTGT
>JAFZOE010000033.1 GCA_017552845.1 Clostridia bacterium | reverse complement strand
GGCCGCCGCCATCGACGGCGAAATCGCGGTCAAGAATAATACAATTGAGCATAACCTCAGCACGATTGAGAGAATAAACGCCGATATGGGCGACGGCGCGAAGACCGTTGCCGAAACGCAGGAGCAGATTGACTCCGCGCAGGCGGAAATCGAAGAGAAGCAGAAGCAGATTGAGGAGAGGAAGGAGACGCTCGCGAGCGAGCTCGAGAAACTCAATTCGCTGCTTGAAAAGAACAGCGAAAACAGCGACAAAGTCCGCGAGGTCAACGAAAAGCTGACCGCCGCGGCCGTCAGACTCAGCGAAATCAACGTTGAGAAGTCGAGCGCGGAATCCGCCATCGCCGAGATGGAGGAGAGAATCGGCGCGATTGAGGAGCTGCTTTCGACCAGAAGCGGAATAACCGACGAGCTTGAGGGCGAAATCGCCAAGGCGGATGCCGAAATCCGCAGGCTCAAGGATGATGAGAGCGAGAATGAAAACGCTCTCGACGGCTTCCGCATGATAATCGAAACGAGAGAGGGCAAGGCTCAGAAGCTCCATGAGGAGATAGACCGGCTCAATCTCGACATTTATCAGAAAAACGCGAGAATAAAGATGCTCGACGACCTCGAGAAGAATCTTGACGGCTATGCCGGCTCGGTCCAGAAGGTCATCAAGGAGTCCCAGAGGGGCGCTCTCAGGGGCATCAGGGGCACTCTCTCCCAGCTTATTTCCACCAAGGGCGAGTATTCCGTCGCGGTTGAGACCGCGCTCGGCGCCGCCATCCAGAATATAGTTGTCGATGATGAAAACGCCGCCAAGAAGGCAATTGAATTCCTTAAAAACAACAGGGCGGGCAGGGCGACCTTCCTGCCGCTGACCTCGGTCACCGCCAAGGAATTCACAGAGAAGGGCCTCGAAAACTGCGAGGGCTATATCGACATGGCGCATTCGCTCGTCGAGTGCGATAAACAGTATTCCGAAATTATCGCATCCCTGCTCGGCAGGACCGCCGTCGTCGACAATATCGACAACGGTATAGCGATGGCGAAAAAATATTCATACCGCTTCAGGATAGTCACTCTCGACGGCCAGGTGCTCAACGCGGGCGGCTCAATGACCGGCGGTTCCAGAGGCTCGGGCACGGGCTTCCTGAGCCGTATCAATGAGATTGAGGAGCTCAAGGAAGATGTGAAAATCCTTCAGGGCAGGCTCGATGAGAAGGCAAAGAAGGTCGAGGGACTCGACGGCGAGATAGCGACCGCGAAGGCTCAGCTCGATGCCGGCGAAGCGGAAATCATAAAGATTCAGGAGGCCCTCATCAGAGCCGAGAGTGAGAAGACGCTTCTCACAGAAAGGCTCGAAACCGCGAAGGGCCATATCGCCGAACTGCTTGCGGAGAAAGAGCGCTCGGCGGCGAGAATCAGGGACGCAAAGGAAAACACCGAGAAATCCGAGAAGGAAGCTGCGGCGCTCGGCAAAGAGACCGACAAACTCAACGCCAGCCTCGACGAGCTCGACGGCCAGCGCGAGGAACTCGAGCAGATGCGCGAAAAATCCGCCGAAATCCAGCAGAATCTCAATCTCGAAATTCTCGCTCTCAATAAGGAAATCGAGGCCTGCAGAGCGGTCATAGAGGCCGCTGAAATCAGCAAGGAAGCGCTCGCGAGCCGTTCCGGCAAGCTGATTGAGGAAATTGAGCAGCTGAAGGCCGAAAACGGGAGAATCGAAGAGGAAATCAAGGCTCTCGAGGAGCAGGCTCAGGCACTCAGGGACGGCGCGAAGGATACTCAGCTGAAGATTGAGGAACTGACCGCTTCGAGAAACGGCACCGAGGCCGATACCGTCCGCCTTCATAACGAGGAGCGCGAGCTCAATTCCGACAAGGAGAAGCTCAGCGGCGAAATCGCGAGACTCGACGAAAAGAAGACCGCGATTGAGACGATGCTCGAGACGACCAAGAATAAGCTTCTCGACGAATACCAGCTCTCATTCTACGAGGCGCAGGAGGTCGGCGAGATTCCCGAGGATATCGGCGCGGCGCAGAAGTCGCTCAATGAAATCCGCAATAAAATCCGCGCCCTCGGCTCGATAAACGTTGACGCGATTGAGGAATATAAGGAAGTCAGCGAGCAGTATGAATTCTTCAGCACCCAGCTCACCGACGTTGAGGATTCCAAGAAAAAGACCGAGAATCTGATTGCCGAGCTCACCGAAAAGATGGCGGAGAAATTCAGGGAGCAGTTCCGCCTCATCAACAACGCTTTCGGCGAGACGTTCAGGGATCTGTTCTCGGGCGGTAAGGCCGAGCTTGTGCTCGACGATCCGCAGGATGTTCTCGAATGCAACATCAATATCAAGGTTCAGCCGCCGGGCAAGAATGTCCAGAATATCGACCTGCTCTCGGGCGGCGAAAAGGGCCTCGCGGCAATCGCCCTGCTCTTCGCCATTCTCAAAATCAACCCCGCTCCCTTCTGCATTTTCGACGAGGTTGAGGCGGCGCTCGACGATGTCAACGTCACCAGATACGCCCGCTATGTCCGCAACATGACGAGCAGCACCCAGTTCATTCTTATCACCCACAGACGCGGCACGATGGAAGAGGCCGATGTCCTCTACGGCATTACCATGCAGGAGGAGGGCGTCTCCAAGATGCTCGAGCTCAAGAGCTACGAGATGGCGAAGAAGCTCGGTCTCGATCAGTGATTGACAACAGGCGTCGGTTTAATGTATAATAGACAGGTAAAGCAGACAAATCATTTCACGGAGGCAGACTATGGATATTCTCGAAGCCAAAAAATTAGTTATTGAAGCAGGCGAAAAGCTCGTTGAAACAGGCCTCATCGCGAGAACCTGGGGCAACGTCAGCTGCCGTGTCGATGACAAGACTTTCGTCATCACCCCGAGCGGTAAGCCCTATATCGGCCTCAAGCCCGAGGATATAGTCGAGGTCGCGATTGAAGATCTCGCCTGGGAGGGCGATGTCAAGCCCTCGAGCGAAAAGGGAATTCACGCCGAGGTTTATAAGATTTATCCCGAGGCGAATTTCGTAATCCACACCCATCAGAAG
>JAFZOE010000007.1 GCA_017552845.1 Clostridia bacterium | reverse complement strand
TTCTGTTATTATCTATAGCCTCTCCTTCCCCTGAGTGAATTATACTTTCAGAGCCGCTTTCAGCACTGGCTCAATCGCCTTTGCCATGCAGTAAAAACCGAGATCGTTCGGGTGGCAGTTATCAACGGTTCCCGAGTCTCCGCCGAAGATTCTCAGCATCTCTGTTCCGTCTATGAAATACACATTTTCATCGCCGTTTTCAACTGCCGTTTCATAGGATTTTTTAACTATATCGCGGCGCAGGAGCTCCTCTTTATTCGGATTCGGCTGAGGGCGCGAGAGCAAAATGACCGGCAGGGACGGATTCTTTTCGCGTATTGTTCTGTAAAATGCGAAGTGCGTCGCCTCAAGATGGTCCGGAGTCGGCGCGTTGTGGTCGTAATCGAGCACAAAGGCGGACATATTGAGATCTGCTATATATTCCGCCATGCTTTGCTCGCCCAGCGCGCTGCCCGAAAAGCCGAGATTTATGTGATCGCAGCAGAGCAGGCGGGAGAGAGTATTCTGATATGCGTTGCCCGGGCGCGAGGCGCATCCTCCCTGCGTGATGGATGAGCCGTAATAGACCGCGGGTGCCTGAATGCGGTAAGGCGCGGCCTTTTCAATCCTGCTGCCCGCAGGGAAGCCGAGCTCAAGGCGCGTAACTCCGCTGTATAGAGGGAAGTTTATCGTTATTTCGCGCATGCCTTCGCCGCCCGTGAAAAGCTCGGCAGAGAAGCCGTCTTCGAGCTCCACAGGGGGAGCGAAGGTCCCGATATAGGCGCCGTCTGCATAGAGATCAAAGCCCGACGAGCCGGTCAGAGCAAAATGCTGCATCTTTGAAACACAGCGCATTCCGGCGCGCAGGATGATTCTTTCGGCGTCGGTGCAAAACCGCACGCGCCCGCCCGCAGTATTCAGATTGAGAGCTTTGACGCCTTCGTTTGCCGCTTCGGCAACATCATAGGGAATGCGGTAATAACCGCCCTCGTCTCTCATCAGGCCGTGAACGGTGAAAGGCGGCTCGGAAACGTCAAAAAACACTGCCTGCGAGCCGTCGGGAACCCGTATTGCAAAATTCTTGTCAATTTCTTCTATACGCATTGTGTCAGGTTCTCCTTGACATACCGTAATAATTCAGAGTGTTTTACAGAAGCGGGGACCTTCTTCTCCTATAGTGCCGGTGGGGATAAAGCCGCATTTTTCAAGGACTCTCTGCGATTTATTATTATCCGGCTCCGTTTCCGCCTCAACGCGGCGGACTCCCGGTTGACTCAACGCCCAGGCTACGGCTGCGGTGACCGCTTCTGTTGCATAGCCGCATCTGCGGAATTCTTCCGAAATCCCGTAACCGATTTCGACCGAGCCGTCTGCGTTCAGTCCCTTGAAGCTCAGATCTCCTACATAAGATCCGTCTTTAAGCGCGATAAACCAGATGGCATACCAGTTCCAATCCTGCGGATGATTAAGACACCCCTGAAGCATTTCTTTATATGCCGTTATGAGAATCGGGTCTGTCTGCTTTTCAATATAAGCGTTCATTTCGTCTTCCGACGCAGTCTGTATCACCAAACGCTTTGTTTCAATTATCATTCTTTTGTTTCCTTTATCCGGTCAATTAACTGTGAGCCATCGTATAGAAATAAGCGACTATCGCGAAGAGCGGCGGGAATTTTTCGGCCAGCTTGTTGATTTTGATATAATTTTTGACTACCGGCTTTTCCTCGTTGCCGACATGCCAGTAATCAGGAGGCGCATAGCGAATCACTTCTTTGTCGATTTCCCTGATATCTTCGCTTTCAAACTCCTGAAGTATTGTCACGCCCGCGTCGAGCAGGTCCTGATAAAGCTCCTCCTGCCTGTCGCCGCGATTCGGATTAAGATGCGAGAATTCGCCTTTTGCGGCATTGGCCTTCCACCAGCGCCATGAGAGTTCGCTTCGTTTGATATTGGCAAATTGTTCGCCTGTTTTTGCGGCAAGTTCCGCCTGCTTCCATAAATTGTCAATTACGCTTACTTCCGCCGACATAATCGGTCGCATAACAGCCCAGGAACCGTAAAGGAAGGTCATGTGGCCGTCAAAGGATCCGGCGCGCTTTGTGAAGATATCAATGATTTTGCGCATATATCTGCCGCCCGGGCCGTAGTATGCATCAAGGAAGCCGTCAATCTCGCTGTCAAGATCGCAATAGGGATCCTGCATGCATTTTGAAATCATATAGGCGCGAAGCTCTGCAAATTCCGTGTCGCAGCTCTCGACAAAGTAGTTGCCTTCAACGTATATGCCTTTAACATTGTGTTCATAGTAAATCTGCATATTGCGCTGAATAATGCCGAAATTCGGAATAACTGCGCAGGGATGAAGGTAATGAGTCGCATAATCCCATATATAAAGGCGGTCGCAGACTTCAGACCAGTCCTCAAGAGCCTGATAGAACTGTTTATTACATTCGTCGTCAAGCGCATGCGCCATGCAGCAGAGTATCGGGCACATGCGGATTATCACATTTTCGCGTGGAGTTATTCCTTCGGGCACCTCGAGGGTGTATTGATAAGCGAAGGTATCGACTGCCACATTGTCATAACCGTTTTCTTTCACGGTATCGGCAATCTGATTGACAAAATTCAGCATTGTCGCGGATTGCTTTCCGCCGTGAGACGCTTCAAATGCCTTGCAGTTTTCGCATTCGCAGTAGTTGGTATTATCATTCTGAGTAACGGAAACTATCTGAAGCGGCGCGTCGGGATTGTGTTTCTCTTCAAGAATCTTCAGCACGTTTTCGGTGCAGATTCTGAGAACATCGGGGTTCGTGAGGCAGGGCTGATCGGCCGTCCTCTCGCCGTCGTGAAGGGCGAGATATTCGGGATGAGAGTCTGCATATTTTTCGGTTTCGCAGAGCCCGCCTATGGTGTGGCAGAAGCCGCCGAGATAATCGACGCTGCCGCCCATTTCCGCGGGGATAGTCCTGCGCGAGCCGCTTGTCAGGCCGTTTGCCATCGAGTATTCCGTATTGAGCGGGCTTCTCCAGTCCGTATCCGTGCTCTCAAAATAGGGTTCATAAACAATATCTGTATCAATCGGGACGAGAATAGCGTCGCTCTGTGGCATCACGGTTATTTTTGAGGTATAAACCTTTCTGGCGCAGAATTCCTCGAGAAAACGGTAAGCGGCAATCTGCAGGCCGCGCTGAGCCGTGCCGTTTATATGAATGTTTCCGTTGATTACCGCAATCCTGTAACCGTTGTCGGCAATCCCGTCAACATCGCAGGAGGAGGCGGAGCCGATCGCGATGAATTTCTCATCCGCATCAGTAACGGTTTCAATCTCCGAGCCGAAAACCTCGCCGAGGCAGGTTTTCAGTTTATCGGCAGCAAACTGCTCCGCGTCAGTCGGATTTTCGGGCACGAGTATTTTCCACTCTTTGTCAACTAAGATGTGGCATGATTCCGCGAAAGCCGGAACCGTTCCGATTGCAAATAATAAGGCCATTATTAAAGCCAGCGTCCTTTTCATATTATTCTCTCATTTCTTGTATTTCTTATAAATTCTGCTGTAAACCAATACCAGAACGGGGATGCCGGCGAGCACGCCGACCGCAACAAAAACGCCTGCGACCGATTGCCTGAATATTCCGAGCACGGCGCTTATCCAGAATATGCCCGAGAAGGCGAGCCACATTATGCCGTTTGCTCTGTTATATTTCGGAATATCGATGATTTCATCCTCTTTGACTTCGCTGCCCGAATAAAACCACATCGGCTTTTTGCGCCTCCAGGCGAAGATTCCGAGCCACGTGAAAAATATACTCAAAGGAATCATTATTATCAGCCATACGACAACTTCCATATCTGCGCCCCTTTGAAATCTTACTTATTTACAAACACTTTCGCGATTTTCAGCTCTTCTCCGCCCGTATTTTCACCGAGTCCGAGGAAATTATTATCGGGAGAATATACTCTGTAAAGTCCTTTCGCTTTACAATTGCGCAATCTTTCGAGAGAAAGAGCTCCGCCGTTAGAGAATCTGAGCGCCTGCGCCGCGGAGACCGTAATTTCGGGATATTCCGAAAGCGCTCTGTCAACCGGAATCAGCAAATCATCGATTTTTTCCTCCGATTTTGCCTTTTCAAGCCCTTCAAGAGTGACGGAATCCGAAACTGTAAAGCTGTTTGCCTTTACACGCCTCAGAGAAGTCAGGACTGCTCCGCATCCGAGCGCCGCTCCTATATCCGAAACGAGCGTTCTTATATATGTTCCGCCAGAGCAGGCGACGTCGATTTTATATATGCCGTCTGCCTCATCGGCTTCAAGTATTTCAAGCTTCTGAATTGTTACCTGCCTCTCGGGGCGGTCAACCTCAATTCCCTTTCTCGCGAGATCATAGAGGCGTTCTCCGCCGACCGAAACAGCCGAATACATGGGCGGGAGCTGTGTGATTTCGCCTTCAAAGCGCTTTGCCGCCGCTGTGAATTCCTCTGCCGTGACATTGAATTCTTTCTCTTCAAGCACCTTTCCGGTGATATCGAGCGTGTCGGTGACGGTGCCGAGTTTCAGAGTCGCGATATATTCCTTATCGTGACTCGGCAGATAATTGAGAAAGCCGGTCGCTCCGCCGAAAAGCAGAGTCATTACGCCTGTTGCCATCGGGTCGAGAGTTCCGCTGTGGCCGCATTTTTTCTCGCCGCAGATTCTTCTCGCCTTCGCAACGACATCAAAGGAGGTCATCCCCTCCGGCTTGTCGATTATCAGAATTCCGGTCATCCGTCTCACTTCCTTTATAAAAATTATAATAATAAGAGATAGGATTGTCAACATTGAAAAATTACAGTTGAATTTTTAATTTAAGTAAATTATAATAAATGTGTATCGTTCAATTTTACACGAGAAAGGTGATAAAATGAAAAAGGCAGTCAAGTATTCAATCATAGGCGCGGCGGGTGCCGTTGCAGGTCTCAACGCTTTCAGAGCAGCGAAATTCGTGCCCGAAAAGAAGGACTGGGGCGAGCTCTCCGAGGAGAAGGTCGATGTTGAGAAGGCCTGCGAGCATCTGAGCAAAGCAATTTCGATCCCGACAGTCAGCTATCCCGAAAAGGAGAAGGTTGACTTTTCGCAGTTTGATAAATTCCACGATTTCCTCGATGAGGCGTTTCCGCTGATTCACGAAAAGCTGGAGAAAGAAATCATCGAAGAGGCAAGCCTCATATATCATTGGAAAGGCAGCAGAAGCGACCTTGACCCGATAGCCCTGCTCGCTCACCAGGATGTAGTTCCCATTTCAAAAGGCACCGAAGATGACTGGACTCATCCCGGCTTCAGCGGATTCAATGACGGCGATTTCATCTGGGGCAGGGGCGCCCTCGATATGAAAAATCACCTTATGGGCGTTATGGAAGCTGTTGAAACCCTGCTTGAAGAGGGCTTTGAGCCCGAGAGAGACGTTTATCTGCTTTTCGGCCAGGATGAAGAGGTTGTCGCCAACGAAAACGGCGGCGCGAAATCCATTATGGAAACCCTCAAGGCTAGAGGCATTCATCTTGACTGCGTTATCGACGAGGGCGGCGCCATGCTTCCCGTTGATATCAAAGGCGTTCTCAATAATAAGCATCTCTGCGGCATAGGCATTGCCGAGAAGGGGTATGCAGATTTTGAAATCAGCATCAACGCCAAGGGCGGCCATTCCTCACAGCCCCCGAAGCATTCGGCCGCTGGCATCCTCGCCCAGGCGATAAGAGACCTTGAAAATCATCAGTTTGACGCCGAGCTCAGGCCGTTCCTGGTTGATCTTTTCACGAATATCGGCAAAAACTGCACCTATCCCGTCAGGCTCATCACCTGCAATCTGCCCGCATTGAAGCCGCTTATGAAGACAGTTATGAAGCAGATTCCGCCCGCCGCAAGTATGATAAGAACCACCACGGGCGTAACTATGCTCAGCGGCAGCCCGGCGGCGAATGTTCTGCCCCAGAAGGCGAGCGCGACCGTCAACTTCCGCATGATGCCCGGCGTCTCCACTCAGGATGTCGAGAATCATATTCATAAGGTTATCCGCAATAAAGATATAGAAGTTACCTGCCTCAAGAAGAAAGAGGCGAGCGCGATTTCCCCGACCGATTCACGCTCATTCAAGATTATTGAAAAGCTCTGCATGCAGGAGAGCAAGGATAATATCGTTGCCCCCTATCTTGTAATGGGCGGCACCGACGCCTGCACCTACGAGCCCATCTGCGAGAATATCTACAGATATTCGCCCTACAGAGCCGGAGTCGATCTTCTGCTCTGCACCCACGGCACAAATGAGAGAATTCCCGTTTCTTCAATAGGCCCGGGCGTGGCGTTCTTCAAGAGATATATCCGCCTCGCCTCAGCAGAGAACTGATATGCCGAAGATTCTCATCGCTCCCGATTCCTTCAAAGGCACGCTCACAGCGGGCGAGGTCTGCGACATAATCGGAGATGCTTTTTCGGAAACAATCGAAAACTGTGAAATCACAAAGCTTCCCGTTGCCGACGGCGGCGAGGGGCTTTGCGCCTGTCTTATGAGAATTACGGGTGGAGAGCTCAGGGAATGTGAAGTCAGCGGAGTTTTCGGCGAAAAAATGACCGCATCTTATCTTATGCTTCACGATAAAACCGCCGTTATTGAGACCGCATCCTGCGCCGGTCTGCCTCTCGCGGGGGATAATAAAAACCCCCTGCTTGCGACGACCAGAGGGGTGGGCGAGCTTATTGAAAAAGCCGCGAAAGATGGCGCCGATAGAATTCTGCTCGGCCTCGGCGGCAGCGCTACCAATGACTGCGGCGCATGTATGGCAGCGGCTCTCGACTGGAAATTCACTGACGAAAACGGCAATGAAATAAACCCCGTCGGCAAAAATCTTATAAATGTAAGACACGTTTCAAAACCTGCAAAACCCGTTGATATTCCCGTGACTGCCGCGTGTGATGTTG
This sequence comes from Clostridia bacterium, assembly GCA_017552845.1. GTDB lineage: Bacteria > Bacillota > Clostridia > Oscillospirales > Acutalibacteraceae > CAG-177. Next base: position 3,770 of record JAFZOE010000007.1, on the reverse strand, counting down.
ACAATCCGCTTTACGGTGAGAGCGGCGCGGCTTATGTTTTTGCTCCTCAGAAAGGCGCGGATGAAAGCGCGGTCGCCCTGCTCGACCAAGGTCTCAGGAACATGGCAAAAGTAATTGAAACCGATCTCGGGATAAGAGTTGCCGATGTTCCCGGAGCGGGAGCGGCAGGAGGAATGGGCGCAGGAGTTATCGCATTTCTCGGCGGTGAGCTCAAAAGGGGAATTGATATTATTCTCGACATAGCCCGCTTTGATGAAGCGGCGCAGGATGCCGATCTGATAATCACCGGCGAGGGAAGGCTCGATTCCCAGAGCGTCAACGGCAAAGTTATTTCGGGAATTGCAAAGCGCGCTGAGAAACTCGGCAAAAAAGTTATCACAATCTGCGGCTGTGCGGGTGACGGATATGAGGAGATATATTCTCTCGGAGTGAGCGGAACATTTTTTTCCTGCCCCGAGCCGAAACCCTGGGATGAGGTTGTAAAAGACTGCCGCAAAGATTTATACTCCGCCGCTCTGCAGGCAGCAGACGAATTCAATAAACGCTGAGATAAAAAAGAACCGGACTCTTCGGAGTCCGGTTTATTTTATTATTTTACTACTCTGATTATTCCCATCGGTGTCTGCTCATGCGACTGACCGAGAGGGTTATCCTTGAGAACTCTCGCCATAAGGTCGCGGTCAGTATCCGCGGGATAAGCGCCCATAATCACGCCGCCGAGGTCGTTTATATCTGTGACGAGGACGGGGCAGCCGAGAGCCTTTGAAACCTTTTCGCAGACGTCATCGGGATTGAGCGGAGAGAGCGAAACGCATTCGTTATAGGGAGGAAGAGTGCAGTCGCAGGGGCCGTCAATCGAGCGCGCCTTTTCGCCGGCTATTTTATAGAACCAGCCGCGCTTGCCGATGAGCTTGCCGAATGCCGAAACGCCGGCCGCGAAAAGTATTCTCGGAGTGCCGCATTCCTGAAGTGCCATTTCCATTGTCTCGGGGATTCCGAGGCCAATGCCGTAAGGGGTTTTAAGCACGAATTTGCAGAGGATTTTCGCTAGTTTTCTCGGATGAATATCCTTCATCGGGATTGCTCTGCCCTGAGTGCAGCCGACCGCCTTTTCCGTAATAAAGAATACGTCGCCGGGCTGAAGATGCTCTTTTCCGTATTTTACGGCAACTTCGGCTATATCATCCGCGTCTGTGATGACGTGGGTCTTGATGGCATAGCGTTCATAGGTTTTGCCGTCAACTTCAATATCCTTGACCTTTTTCTCATTTACAGTAATATTATCCATTTTTTACCTCTGTATCTTCGCTGTATTTTTTGCTTTTCAGTATTTCTTTCGCTATGTAAATCGGTCTGCCCTTGCCCTGAATATAGGTGCGTGCAAGGTATTCGCCGATAATTCCGAGGCAGAGAAGCTGAATTCCGCCGATTGCCAGAATGAGCAGGACCGCGCTGTTTGCGGACGTATATACTCCGCCGAATGCCGCGCAGCGCACAATGATATAAATCAGATAAATCAGGAATCCGAGGAGCGATGCTCCGCCGGCTATGCTCGCTATTCTCAGCGGAGCGGTAGTGAATCCGAATATGCCTTCGAGCGCATATTTCACCAGCTTCCAGAAGGTCCACTTTGTTTCGCCGGTCGCTCTCTTTCCCGCTTTATATGGGATGAACTTTGTCTTGAAGCCGACCCAGGAGAAAAGGCCCTTGCTGAATCTGAAATATTCATCCATGCTCAGAATCGCATCAACCATCGGCCTGCGGAAGGTGCGGAAATCGCTCGCGCCCTGCCTGAATTCGACATCTGCGAATTTATTGATAATCTTGTAAAAATTCTCTTTGAAGAAGACGAGAGATTTGCTCTCGCCCCTGCTCTCCTGATATGTGGCGATGCAGTCGTAATCGCTCTTTGATTCAAGAGTTCTCACCATTTCGAGAGCGAGTGACGGGCTCTGCTGAAGGTCCGCGTCGATTATAGTCACATATTCTCCCTCGGAATTCTCAAGCCCCGCATACATTGCGGATTCCTTGCCGAAATTCCTGGAAAAGCTGACTATCTTGACCGGAATCTCGCCGTCGAGCAGTTTCTTCATCTCGCGCAGGGTGCCGTCCCTGCTGCCGTCGTTGACAAAGACTATTTCATAATCAAAGCCGGCATCCTTGAAATCGGATTTTACCGTATCGTAAAAAATCGGAATATTTCCCTCTTCGTTGAAGCAGGGAACAACAAGAGAAAGTTTCATTATTTCACCTTCAGATCTTCAGCTCTGTCTGTCTTTTCCCAGGGCAGGTCGATATCGGTTCTGCCCATGTGGCCGTAAGCGGCGCACTGCCTGTAAATAGGTCTTCTGAGGTCGAGAGTTCTGATAATGCCGGCAGGTGTGAGATCAAATTTTTCTTTCACCAGAGCCGCTATGTCGGTATCTGGGATAATGCCCGTGCCGTAAGTTTCGACAAATACCGAAACGGGCTCGGCAACGCCTATGGCATAGGCAAACTGAACCTCGCATTTTTTCGCGAGCCCTGCCGCGACTATATTTTTCGCTACATATCTCGCGGCATAAGCGGCTGAGCGGTCAACCTTTGTCGGATCCTTGCCGCTGAATGCACCGCCGCCGTGGCGTGCATATCCGCCGTAGGTATCTACTATGATTTTTCTGCCGGTAAGGCCGCTGTCGCCTGCCGGGCCGCCGATTACAAATTTGCCTGTGGGATTGATATGATAAATCGTCTTTTCATCGAGCATATCCGCGGGAATTACGGGCTTGATGACATTCTCAATTATATCTTTTCTGAGCGTCTCGGTTGAAACATCCTCGCTGTGCTGGGAGGAAACAACGATTGTGTCGATTCTTACCGCTTTGCCGCTCTCGTCGTATTCGACCGTGACCTGGCTTTTGCCGTCCGGTCTGAGATAGGGGAGAGTGCCGTTTACCCTGACTGCTGTCAGGCGGGCGGAAAGCTTGTGCGCGAGCGAAATCGCAAGGGGCATGTATTCTGGCGTCTCATCGCAGGCGAAGCCGAACATCATTCCCTGGTCGCCGGCGCCGGCTCTGTCAACGCCGAGTGCGATATCAGGGCTCTGATGATTTATTGCGGTGATAACCGAGCAGGTGTTGCCGTCAAAGCCCTTGTCGGATGAATCATAGCCGATGTCGCAGATAACCTTGCGGGCTATCGCGGGGATATCGATTTTTGCCGTTGTCGTAATCTCGCCCATAATCAGAACGAGGCCCGTTGTGGTCGAACATTCGCAGGCGACCCTTCCCTCGGGGTCCTGCTCAAGGATTGCGTCAAGCACGGCGTCCGAAATCTGATCGCAGATTTTATCGGGATGACCGTTTGTGACTGATTCTGATGTAAAAAAGTAATGTGCCATAATAAACCTCCGCTGATGTAGAATTACAAATTGAGAGGCGCGGCGTCATGAATAAAAACGCCCGCCAAGATGCTCCCGGCGGACGAAAACACCTTATCTTTCGGCAGGATGCCGCAGGATTTAGCACCTTGAAATTCAGGTTGCCGGGCTTCACAGGGCCTGTCCCTCAGCCACTCTCAATAAGGAGATATTCAATTTGCGTTTAGTATTATATAACCGTAAGTGTAATTTGTCAACTGTTTTTATAAACCGAGATATTTTACTATATTCTCAAAACCGATGCGAATGCCTCTGAGACAGTCCTCCATGCCTTCAAATTCTACGCTTATAAAGCCGTTGTAACCCGAATCTTTGATTGCATTGAGGCAGGCGTAAGTGTCAACGTTGCCAT
>JAFZOE010000032.1 GCA_017552845.1 Clostridia bacterium | reverse complement strand
TCCGAAAAGTTTCACTTTTACTTTTGCCATACTCGCGCCTCCTTAATCAGGCTTTTTCGCGGCGGCAACCGCTGCATCATAAACGGATTTATCTATCTTTATGCCGAGAGTTTTAAGCCGGTGCCAGGTCGGTATGCCGTCCTTCCATCCTCTTGCGCGGTAAAAGACTTTTTTCATCTGCTCAAGAGGAACTTTCGTTTTGGGGTTGTTCGGATCCTGAAGTTCGTCGGTCAGGCGCTTGGGAAGTTTGTCTGCGCCCGCCTTCTGACCGAGGATGACATTTGCCATTCGCTCGGCATTCCAGCCGTAAGCGCCCCAGGTGAGGAATTTTGCCATATTGGATTTCATGCCCGTAGCGAGTTTGACGGCTATTGCATGAGGAAGAAGCGGAATGTTAATCTGAGGAACTTTGGTAAAGTGGCTCAGCAGATTTACAACCGGACCGACATAGGGGAATGCGGCAAGAATAATCTTTGTGAAAATGAGATTGGGCTTTGCAATCAGGAATCCGGGCAGAACTGCGTAGCTTGTAAACATACAGCTGCCTGCGCCCGAAATTGATTCCATAAGATTCTGGAACATTATACCGATAGCCGCCTTGCCGTGAGGCGTAAGGGAATTGACATCAAGGCCGAGGCCTTCCACAACGACCATGTAGCCTGCGTTGAGGTGGCATCCGCCTCTGTTTGCTGTAGCGTAGCCGAGACCCTGACCGACAGCATGGCGCGGTTCATAAGCCGCAAGCTCCATACCTTTGGCGTTAATTGCAAATTCTTTTCCGCCGTATTTGTCGCTCATTCTCTTTGAGCCGTCGGCAATATCGTTGCCCTCGCCTCTGCGATATGCTATATCTTCAAACATCTGCGAGATATTATCAGTTTCGCCGAAATGAACTCCGAAATCGTGAATGCCTTTTTCGGCAAGCTCCATGGCGAAAGCGATTGAACCCGCGCAGGAGATGGCGTCCATACCGAGCTCGTCAAGCTCGTAATTCCATCTGAGTATTTTTTCTATATCATCATTGAGGATGTTGGGACCGAAAAGGCCGAGTGTTTCAAGCTCCGGACCTTTAACAACCTTTCCGTTTACCTCAACCCTTCTTGCGCATCTTATAACACAGCCTGTGCACGCGCCGTTTGAAACAAGATGGTTTTCTGCAAGTTCCTCGCCGGAGACTTTCTCAAAGCCGTCAAATCTGCCTGCCGAGAAATTCTTTGTGGCGAGAATTGAATGAGCCTGCATAGGAGCAATCAGGCCTGCGCTTCCGAGTTTGGGAAGCTGTCTGCCGGTAAGGGGATGCGTTTTGAGAAGCTTGGTCCACTTGACATTGAAATCTCTGAGTTTTTCTTCTTTTGCAATTTTGGGAAGTTTGGTGCCGAAAGCGGTTACCGCTTTGAGCTTTTTGTCTCCGAACACAGCGCCTACGCCGCCTCTGCCCGCGGTTCTCTCATTGCTGAAAACGCAGGCATAGAGCACCTTGTTCTCGCCAGCGGGACCGATAACAAGCCTGCCGGGATAATCTGCGAGTTTTTCCTGAGCTTCGCCCGTGGTAAGGCCCCAGATTTCTTCGGCGCTCTCGAATTTAACATCATCGCATGTGATGTGAACGGTGACGGGATTTTCGCTTTTGCCCGTGAATATTACGGCGTCATATCCCGCTCTTTTGAGTGAGAGACCGAAGTCCCCGCCGCAGTTTGAGGATGTGACGATATTAGTCAGAGGAGACACGGTGGAAATATTGAATCTCGATGTATTCGGGCAGCCACAGCCGGTCAGCGGACCGGTTGTAACCACAATCCAGTTATCCTCGTCGAACGCCTTCATGCCGGGCTTGATGTGATGAAGCAGTATGTCGCCCGCCATTATCTTTCCGCCGAGAGTGCGTTCTCTGTCCTTGTCGCTCCAGGGAAATTCGCCGAAAGTCTGCTTTGTAAGATCTACAAAAAGCACTTTTCCCATATAGCCGCAGTAATCAGTCAATTTTCTCACTCCTTATTTCAAGTTTATGAATTTCGTTGTTGTCATAGATATAAAGCTTGCCCGCGCTTTCGGTTTTGCCGAGGAAATAATCAATTGCAAGCTGTGCTTCGAACGCACCGATAATCGCCGCTGTTGTGCTCGGTGAACGGTTTTTAATGCCCGTTTCGTTAAGACATCCCGCCGCCTCGAGGTCTGGCGTTTTGCCGGGAATATAAAGATAAGCAGTGCCGAAAAATCCGTTTATGCTGCCGTTGACGCAGGGAATTCCGGACTTTTTGCAGAATTCATTTGCCTGCTTTCTTGTCGCAATATTGTCAACGGCAATTACCACAATGTCATAATCTGTTGAAATACTGCCGTCGAATTTTCCGGTCAGACAGTTTATTTCAACTTCGGAAGCGTATGCTTTGAGCCTTTCGGCAAGGAGGCGGGCCTTTTCGATGCCGGCATCATCTTTTGTATAGAAATACTGCCTGTTGAGGTTGCGCTCTTCGACTGTGTCATAATCGATAAGAAGCAGTCTGCCGATACCTGCGCCCGCAAGGTGAACCGAGGCGTTTGTGCCTAAGCCTCCGCAACCTATTACGACCGCGCTTTTACCGGATATATCAAAACCTTGAATCTCGGATTTAATACTCATTTGCCGTAGTTTCCTCCGCAGGACTGAGTGTTTCCGCTGAGCGTCTCAACTGCGTGCTCAAGTATCGGAAGCACAACGTCAATGCTCTCCCTGACTGCCTTCGGGCTGCCCGGAAGATTGATAATAAGTGTTTTGCCCCGGATACCGCTGACTGCTCTCGAGAGCATTGCTCTGTCGGTAATTTCCAGGCTCTTTGCCCTTATTGCCTCGGATATACCGGGCACTTCCTTTTCGATAACCTCTTTTGTGGCTTCGGGAGTTATATCCCTCGGGGCAAAGCCCGTTCCGCCGGTTGTGAAAATCACATCGGCTTTGCGGTTATCTGCAAGTTCTGTAATCGCACCCATTATCAGTGCTTTTTCGTCCGGAACAAGCAGATATTCATTTTTGCTTGACAGATCTTTCACGCATTCGGCAATGGCGGGGCCGCTTTTATCCTCGCATTCGCCTCTGAAGCATCTGTCGCTGACACAAACAATTCCGAAAATCATAATTATCACCTATCTTATTTATATCATATTATTTGTTACAATTCAATAAAAACACTTTATTTATTTAAAATTTTATGATATTATATACAAGATGATATTATCCGAGCTTTGCGGGCTAAACGCAAACGCATGCCTTCAAAGCCGAAGCCGAAATATATCTATCGGCTTAAGGGTATCGCGGGAAACGGCGGTGCCTTCCGTGTTTGAAAAGGAGAAAATATCATGAAAAAAATACTTGCAATCGTTATGGCACTCATTCTCGTTGCCGGCCTTGCCGCCTGCGGCGCAAAGACAGAGACCGAACCCGAATCAACTTCTTCAACCGCAGCCGAAGTCAAAGCTCCCGAAAATCCCGTTATCCGTCTTTCAACCACGACCTCGGTCAACGACTCCGGCCTTCTTCCTTACCTGCTTCCGACCTTTGAAGCCGAAACCGGATATAAGGTTGAGGTTCAGTCCGCAGGAACAGGCGCGGCTATCCAGAAGGCAATTGACGGCAACGCCGATGTAATTCTCGTTCACGCAAAAGCCTCCGAAGAGGAATTTATTGACGGCGGCTACGGCGTTGAGAGACTTCCCTTCATGTATAACTATTTCGTAATCGTCGGTCCGAAGGATGATCCCGCGGGCGTCAAAGGCAGTGCGGATGCGGCGGAAGCCTTTGATAAAATCGATGATACCGAAAGCAAGTTCGTTTCCCGCGGCGACGAGAGCGGCACTCATAAAGCCGAGCTCAAAATCTGGGGCGACGATGTTCCCGACGCAGCTGAAGACAGCTGGTATATCAGCGCAGGTCAGGGCATGGGCGCCTGCCTTACCATGGCGAGCGAGCAGCAGGCATACTGCCTGACAGACAAGGCTACCTTCCTCTCGATGCAGGATGAACTCGACCTTGATATCGTTCTTGCCGAAGGCGAGGATATGAAGAATACATATTCACTTATCGCTGTTAACCCCGAAAAGATTGACGGCCTCAACACCGAAGGCGCTCAGGCATTTATCGACTGGATGCTCAGCGATGAAGCAAGCGAGCTTATAGCAAAATACGGTGAAGCCGAATACGGCGTTGCTCTTTTCAATCTGCTTTAATTCTTAACAAATGGAAAGCTTCCGACAGGCGTTTGAACTTCTTTTTCCGCCGGATAAGGAGCTTTTGCAGATAATCGGCGTCACTCTGAGAATGTCGTTTTTCAGCACGCTGATTTCATGCCTGATCGGCCTGCCTCTGGGCGCGCTCATCGGCTCAAAATCCTTCCGCGGAAAATCATTTATAAAGAAACTGATACACACTCTTATGGGCTTGCCGCCGGTGGTGGCAGGCCTGATAGTGTATTCCCTCTTTACTCACTACGGACCTTTCGGCAAGCTTAATATGCTCTTTACTGTCAGAGTTATGGTCGTGGCTCAGGTTTTGCTCATAACACCTGTGGTAACAGGGCTTACATCATCATTTATTGAGAGCGCTTCAAAGCCTGTGATTGAGACGGCTCGCGGGCTCGGTTTTTCCGGGCTCAAAACCGCGCGTCTGTGTATAGCCGAAGGGCGCTCTTCGCTGTTTTCCGTTGTTCTCAATGCTTTCGGCCGCTCAATAGCCGAGGTCGGCGCCGTCAGCATAGTCGGCGGAAATATACAATGGAAAACAAGGGTTATGACAACCGCAATTATGCTTGAAACCAATAAGGGCAAATTCTCGTTTGCCCTCGCCCTCGG
>JAFZOE010000331.1 GCA_017552845.1 Clostridia bacterium | reverse complement strand
GAGAATACCACTTAAAGCGCTCCTGCTCTACTGCCCCTGCGCCCAGAGTGAATTCCCCGCGGCGGCGGAAAATATTGTCAAATCCGCGCCGATGAAGGGAATAATGAACGCGTTTTTCAGATACGGCACCAAGCTTTCGCTGCTTGTGAAGCTCGTAATTTACGCCGCGACAAACGATTTTCAGTTTGCGATGAATTATGAAATCGAGGGCGTGACCGCCCCCACGCAGTATGACGGCTTCGGTGCGGGCATCTGCGAAATGATGTATAATGTCATCCCGACAGACCTTGGCGGCGCTTCAAAAATCACCTGCCCCGTCCTGCTCTGCCAGGCTCAGAAGGATATTATCCTCAACGATACTCAGAAGGCGGAGATGAACGATGCCTTCCCGCAGGCCGAAAAGCATACTCTCGAGGGCGCAGGCCACCAGATGATTGAAAACAGAGCAGAGGAACTCTGCGGGATAACAGCGGCGTTTCTTGAAGCGTAACGCCATTATTCCCTTGACAATCAGCGCTTGTTTTTATATAATTATTCAGTATTAAACATAGCGCGATTGTTTCGCAATAATCGAGAAAAGAGGTTTCTGAATATGTCAGGACATTCAAAATGGAGCACCATCAAGCGCAAAAAAGAAAAGACCGATAACGCGAGAGCGAAGGTCTTCACAAAGATAGGCAGAGAGATTGCCGTTGTTGTCCGCGAAGGCGGCCCCGATCCCGCATCGAATTCAAAGCTCAAGGATGTAATCGCCAAGGCAAAGGCAAACAACGTTCCCAACGATAATATCGACAGAATCATCAAGAAGGCTGCCGGCGAGCAGGGCGGCGCAAACTATGAAAACGTGGTTTACGAAGGCTACGGCCCCAAGGGCGTTGCCGTCATAGTCGAAGCGCTGACCGACAACCGCAACAGAACAGCAGGCGATGTCCGCCATTATTTCGATAAATTCGGCGGCAACCTCGGCCAGTCCGGCTCGGTTTCCTTCCTCTTCACCAAGCAGGGAGTCATCCTTATCGAAGCCGAAGATATCGACGAAGAGAAGCTCATGGAAGACGCTCTCGAAGCGGGCGCGACCGATTTCCTCACCGATGAGGGAGTTTTCGAAATCCGCACCGATCCCTATGACTGCGGCGCAGTCAGCGAGGCGCTCTCCGCGAAGGGTTACACCTTCCTTTCCGCCGAGGCGGCATATATCCCCTCAACCTACGTCACCCTGACCGAGCAGGAAGATATGCAGAATATGAACAAGATGCTCGATATGTTTGACGACAACGACGATATCCAGGGCGTCTGGCACAACTGGGAAAATACCGACGACGCAGAGTAATTCAACTTATAATAACAAATCCGCAGGGCGTTCTGCTCTGCGGATTTTTCTGCTTTATTTCTGCCCGTAGTATGCGTTCGGGCCGTGTTTTCTCATATAGTGTTTCTTGCGGATAGCCTGGCTTGCGGGCGCGGCGCCGAGCTGCTCGCTCAGATACGCCATCTTTGCCACCTCTTCGAGAATCGCGCTGTTTTTTGCGGCGGCGTCCGCGTTCTTTCCCCAGGTGAACGGCCCGTGCGAATGGACGAGCACTGCGGGGACAGCATTGTAATCGATATTTCTGCTCTCAACCCAGTCGGCAATAACCCTGCCGGTATTGAGCTCATATTCCTCCTCGATTTCGGCTCGCGTCAGGCCGCGGGTGCAGGGAATTGCGCCGTAAGCGAAATCCGCGTGAGTCGTGCCGTAGGGCTGAATTTCGCTGCCCGCCTGAGCAAATGCGACCGCGAAGGTCGAATGCGTGTGCGCAACGCCACCGATATCGGGGAAGCGCCTGTATAATTCAAGATGAGTCGGCGTATCGGAGGAGGGGTTGAGCTCTCCTTCAACCTTTTTGCCGTCGAGCGACATGACGACCATGTCGGCGGGCGTGAGCTTTTCATAATCAACTCCCGAGGGTTTTATGACCATCAGGCCGCTCTCGCGGTCGATGCCCGAAACATTGCCCCAGGTAAAGAGCACGAGCTTATAACTGACAAGGTCGAGATTCGCCTTGTAAACTTCTTCCTTTAATTTCTCAAGCATAACATACCTCGGTTAAAAAAGTGAAATTATCGAGCCGTAGATGCCCGCGGGATCGTTGTTGAACGCCTCCTGAATCTTCTCCGCCTGCTCATAGTCGACGGCGTGGAGAGTGACCGACAGAAGCACTTTCTCCTTGTGGAGCACCTTGCAGGTTACGTTGTATCCGTCATCGGTCTGCTCGATTTTTGCCTCGGTCGTGCCCTCGAGTTTCTTGCGCATCAGAACCGCCGCGGCGTCGGCGAGCGCTCTCTCGCGAACGGAAGCGGGCAGCTCTCCGCCTATTTCGGCGAGCGTTCTCCTGCCCTTTTCGGTCAGGGAGAGAACTCCGTTTTCATCGCGCATCAGAGAGCCGTTGGCGACCAGCTCGTCAACAGCCTGCACGGATTCAAAATAATTCGCGAGCATGTGTTTTGTCAGCGCCTCGACCGCGACATCCGCCGTCAGCGGCTCGTCAAGACGCGAAACAAGATATTCTACAAGCAGTTTTATCTGCGCCGTGTTGCGCAGACCTCCCGGGGAGACACCCTGGATAAAAGCATTTGAATCGTAATCCATTATTTGTTTCTCTTTCTGCCTTTAATGTCTTTTCTCTTATTGAAATGCGGGTTTATCGGCTTGCCGTAGCGGCCTCTCTCGCGGCATTCCTCGGTCAGGAATTTCTCCTTCGTGCCATAGAGGCCACAGAGATTCGCCCATCCCTCGCAATAGAGCCAGTAGTAAGATATATTTTTCTCTTTCCTGAGTTTGCAGAGAGCGGGAAGACCGCACCAGATAACCGACGGGAGCGCGATGATAAAGAGCCAGGCGGGCCCGAGAATCATCGTCTGCACGGTGTGGCCGTATTCGTGGATTCTCGTATCGTGGCGCTTGTCGCCGGTGATATTCTTATTGATGAATATAAACATTCCGAGGCTCACGCCGCCGAAGTTTTTCTTCTCAATATAGGTGACGAGCGCGTTGTGATACCATTCGCTCTCGCAGCCTCTTGATTTATAGATTGCGAGCATTACAAGGCCCAGTATATTCTGAAGCAGGCCGTATGTAAACTGCCAGAAAAAGAAGAGAATCTTTCTTACCGTTTTCATGATTATCACCCGATTTGATTTATATAATCCCCGTATCCGCGAGGATTTTCATTGTTTCTTCAGCGCTTGTGTGGAGAATTCCGGTGCTGCCGAGAGCGTTCCAGGCCGTGATTGTCGATTCAAGGTCGTCAATGAGAATACATCCCTCGCCCTTTGCAAACCCCCTTTTCTCCGCCCTGCGGACCGTATTTACAACTATATCCTGCGAGAGCAGGCGGCGCACCCATTTGATTTTATCCTCCGCGACATCCGAGAGCCCGCGCCTCGGACCCGGAATACCCGTGAGGATTTCGCATTTATCGCCGTATTTGTCATACAGCCGGTCAAACATTTCCTTCGCGCCGGGCATGAGCTCCAGCTTATCGTAAAAATGCGGGATTTTTTTGACTTCTGCCCACATGAGATCATCGTAGGCGGGGTCTTCATCCTGCTTGAGCGGGGGAGGAAAGCCGCATAATTCGGCGACGCCCCGGCTGAAATCGGCGAGCACGCCGTCCATATCCAGATAAATCTTATCAACCTTCATAAGTATCCCGCCCTTCGTTCACATAATAAATATATCATAATTCGCCGGGCGCTTCAATATGAATATCGCCAAAATTTAATATTTGTTAATATATCGCGCGTGGAAATATATTAAAATAAACGCAAGGAGGGATAACAATGAAGAAATATTTACTCGGAATAATCGTGCTTCTCGTAATCGGTTTCTTCGCCTGGAAATCAATGGCTCCCGCAGGCGACCCGAACAGAAGCGTCGCCAATCTGCCTGATCCCAGGCAGTCCGCGGCGATCGGCGGAACCGAATTCGAAGAGGCGGAATATGATGTCTCCGTCAAATACAAGATGTCCTATGATATGACGGCGCTCGCGGTCAGCACGAAGAAATACAGCGGCTATACCCTTCAGGACAGAATCGCTCCGAAGGATGTCGCCTTCGCCTGGGGCAAGGTCGCGGAATACAATGACCGCATTGATTTTAACTGGTCTCAGAGCGGCAGATGGTATTACTGGCATGTAAACGATGCAAATGAACTTTCGCCGGTCGGCGGCGAGAGCGGAGTCAACCGCCACAGCGCCAACAACCATCTGATTCCGTCAACGGATGCGATCAAATCTCAGATTATGCAGATAAAAGTCGGCGATGTAGTCCACGTCACGGGTTATCTCGTTGATGTCAGGGGCGAAAAATCCGACGGCACCTATTTTCTCTGGAATTCGAGCACCTCGCGCGATGACACCGGCGACGGCGCCTGCGAGGTAATTTACGTCACGGGAATAGAGATAAAGTAAGGAAGAGAATATGAAAGGGAAACTCAGGGAAGAACTGAAATCGCTGAAGCTTAAAAACTTCGCGGCGCTGACTCTCGCGGGAATAATCTATGCGGTAGGCGTCACGGTATTCATCGCTCCGGTCGATTTATACGACAGCGGAATGTCCGGCACCTCGATGCTGCTCGGACAGATTACGCCCGCATTCCTGCCCCTCTCGTTCTTCCTGATTGCCCTGAATGTCCCGCTTTTCCTTTACGGCCTGCGCAGGCAGGGGCTCGCCTTCACCGTCTATTCGATATGGACGGTCGGCGTTTACGCTCTGTGCGCCTGGCTGATAACCGATATCCTGCCAGTTGATGTCAGCATCGCGTCTCCCCTTGCGGGCAAGGATCTGCTGCTCTGCGCCATTTTCGGCGGAGTCATTTCGGGCGCGGGGAGCGG
>JAFZOE010000330.1 GCA_017552845.1 Clostridia bacterium | reverse complement strand
CAAGCACCCAGCCCGAAACGACAAGCAGCATGCCAGTTTTTGAGACTCTATAATCAAAATACATTCCGAACTGCGTAACCGGGAATGTGATTAAAAACAGAGCAAGAAGGCTCATTTTCTCGGAGACGAAAATATTGAGAATCATAGTCAGCGCCACTCCGAGAACGGCGGCGGCAACGCTCATTGAAACGTAGTCGTCGCTGAAATAGGTATTGAATTCCCTCAGGAACGGCAGATTGCTGTGTGTGTCAATATATGAGAGCGTGTGGTTTCTTATTGCGCTCACGCCGCTGTTGACAACAGCATAGAAGGTCGTGCCGAGCGCGATTATCAGGAATAAGACAACCAGATACACCGCAATTTTGGCACGTTTGCCGGCATACATGAACGAAAAGACAAGCGCAGACAAAGCGCAGGCAAACACCGCGGGGATGATATTGAGCTCAAGCTCAAACGCCGTGATGAAACAGTAAATCGAGCCGAAGGACGCGCAGAAAAGAATCAGGGCGTTCACGATATATTTAATATACGGAAAGCCTTCTTTCTCCGCGGTCAGATCGGGCGAAAAGCGGATGCCCGTCTCCTTCGCGAGAGATTCCCTGTATTCGCTGTCCCTTTGCTCTCTCTTCAGTTTTAATATGCCTTTTTTCTCTACTGCAGCCATATCAAAACCACTTTATCCTTATATGTTCCTATTTTCTTTGCCGAGTCAGCACCGCCGAAGCCGGGGGTGGTGAAATAGACGGCTGAGTCGTTTCTGCCGAGCGGGCTTTCTTTATAGTGTTCATAGGCGTTATAGCCCTCATAGCTCTGCATCATGAATATCTGATTGACCGCGTCAATCAGCGTATCCTCATCATTGACATTTTCGCTGCGGAATTTGCCCGATTTTATGTCAAACCACTGAACCTTAAACGGAATCTCCATATCGATAAGCTTCACCGCCGCCGACCAGAAAGCTGTAATCAGCTCATCAAGAAAGCCGATTTCCTCGCTGTCGCGTCGAAGCTCAACAAGCAGGGCGAGAGTCCTGTCATAGAGCTTTTCAAATTCCTTGACATATAAATCATCATATTTTGCGCTGATTTTCCAGTTGACTCTCTGCATACGGTCTCCGGGAGCGTATTCGCGGAATTCCTTGACCTGAGTCACATCCTCGCTCATAAGGGATGCGTCCGTATCGTCCTCCTCACCCTCGACAAGCGTATTCTCGACGATATCCATGATGATATCATCCGCATTGGGAAGCACTGTTATGCGCGCGTCCGCCTTCCATTCGCGCTCAAAGACGAAGAGCCCGAGATAATCCTGCATTTTCATCCTCTCGCCCTCAAGCAGAACCATACCGGCATAGACAGAGCTGATTTTCCAGCGGAATGAATGCTTTCCGCGCCTTACGGGCAGAGTCATCTCCTGCTTTTCGTTATTGGGATAAAAACCGTTTTTCACCGTATAATCAAGGCGCACTCCGGGCATCGGGAACGGAGTTGAATTATCGATGATGAAATCAATCGGTATGTCATTCCCCTCGCCTACGCTGTCGAGAGGAATCTCGGCCCTGATTTCGATTCCCGCAAACGCTTTTTTGGAAATAGCATAACTTGCAAATGCGAGAGCGACCGCTATAAGCAGAAGATAGAAGAAGAAAAAGTTATGATAGAAAAGAAAAAGCAGCACCGCGACAAGAAGTATGATGCCGTATTCGATTCTGTTTTTAATCAAAGCGCATCATCCTTTCCGGGTGCTGTTTATTATGTGTTTATTTAATTACGGGCATTTCGACCGATTTCATTATTTCGGCTATAATCTCCTCTTCGGTGCGTCCCGCCGCCTTTGCCTTGGGGCTGAGGGTGACTCTGTGGCATGAGACCATCGGCATTACAAAAAGCAGATCTTCGGGAATAAGATAATCCCTGCCGCTGATATAGGCGTGGGCTCTGCCCATTTTCAGAAGCGCCTTGCCGCCTCTCGGGCTGACGCCGCTTCTGAGCCATTCGCTGTTTCTGCTCGACTGCATAAGCGCCGATATATAGTCATAAAGTGTATCCTCGACATGAATCGACATGGCTTCCTGCTGCATCTGCTTAATCTCATCGAGAGTCATAATCGCCGAGAGAGAATCCATATTTATTCTGTCGCGGCTCTCGTTTTTGAGGATAACCGCTTCGCTTGCGGCATCGGGATAGCCCAT
>JAFZOE010000329.1 GCA_017552845.1 Clostridia bacterium | reverse complement strand
CTGGGTTACGGGCACATAGAGAATATCGCCCTTGTCGTATCTTATCTTTATATAGTCCTTGAGAATTCCTTGATTTTCAAGGCTTGAGATGCCCTCGAATATTCCGATGCCGTGGGCGGAATGGACCACATATTCGCCCCTGTGAAGCTCGGTCAGATTATTGAAGGCGTGTTTGCTGGATTTTCTCGCCTGCTTTGGCTTCGCCGCGGTCTGTTTCCTGTAGGTGAATACGCAGAAGGCGGAGCCGGGATATTCAAGACCGTAGCTCAAACCTCCGGGAATGACGGAAACCTTGCCCTCGGGGAATTTATCGGGTGCGGAAGGATAAAAATTATTTGAAATACCCGCATTTTCCAGATCCCGGGAGAGCGTATCCGCCGCTTTTTTAGTTCCCGCCATAATAACGCAGGTATAGGTGCGGTGGGCCATCCTGCCCGTGATATCCTCTTTGAGCGCGTTCAGCTGACCGTTCCATGGAATGAGCTGCTTTGCCGTGAAG
Organism: Clostridia bacterium; assembly: GCA_017552845.1. GTDB lineage: Bacteria > Bacillota > Clostridia > Oscillospirales > Acutalibacteraceae > CAG-177. The sequence goes on along the minus strand of JAFZOE010000329.1, from coordinate 14,657 downwards.
CTGATGAGCTCCTTGACACCCGTGTCAAAGCTGCCGCGGGGCAGATTGTCGAGATAGACGGCGCCCATATCGGTATAGAGTTTCTGTATTTCAAACATTTCGAGAGTATATCTCTCGAGCCCCCTGCAGAGAACATTGTCCGAGAAGAGCCCCTTGACCGTCTCATGCTGAAGATTCAGAGCCGAATTGAATTTGTCTTTAACCGCAAAGCTTTCGCAGACAAAGAGCATATTATCCTTAGCGTAGTCAAAGATTCCGCCCGATTCCGGATAAATCAGCGGCAGATACTTATCGGCGCAGTTGACCTTTATGCCGCCGCTTATCTTTTCCACCTCGGCTGCGAGCATTTTTCCGCCCGCGCCGCGTATTCTTTTTTCTTTTATATGCTTTTCAATCAGCGCGCAGAGCTGTTCATCGGTGATAAGCACCTCTTTGGCGGGCGTAATCCTGACCGAATCGAGAGTCTCGGTCCGTCTCTGGCTGTCGAGGTCAAAACTGAAAACGGAATCGATCGTGTCGCCCCAGAATTCAACCCTGCAGGGTGAAGAGGCATAGGGAGGGAAGAAATCGAGAATTCCGCCGCGGATTGCAAACTGCCCCGGGCCGTCTATCTGCTCGCAGAAGGAATAGCCGCTCCTGACAAGAATTTCGCTGAGCGCATCGGTCGTATATTCATCGCCCGATGAGAGAGTAACCGAGTTTGCCATAAGCACGGCGGGGGGAGGAGTGAGCTGGAGCGCCGCCTCGGATGAAAGGACGACGGCGTCGTATTCTCCGGTCAGCATCTTGTCGAGCACCATAAGTCGCCTGTGTTCATACTCTCTTGAAACAGTTTCATCAATTCTGTATGAAAAATCCCTCGCAGGGTAAACAAAAGCCTTGATTCCGAAGGCCGAGAGGTCGCTGACCATTCTCGTAGCCTGCGCCTCATCGGGCACAAGCACGAGCGCGCGCCGCCTGAAGCCCGTGCAGAGCGATGAAATCACATGGGCTTTATGAATATAGGCAAGACCGGTTACGCCCAGAGGCACGCGGTTTTTGTGAATCGCGTTGACCAGCGAGCGGAATTCGGTTATGCTTTTTGAACTTTCGGTGAAGCAATTCATATTACGATACCGTTTTCCTTCAATGCGTTGATAAGCCCCTCATAATCGCCGCGCTGCAGGCGGAATGCCTTCATGCCGAGCGCTCTTGACGCCTCGCAGTTTGCCTCAACATCGTCTATGAAGAAGCATTCTTCGGGGCGCAGATTGAATTTTGAAAAGAGGGTGAGATATATTTCCTTTTCGGGTTTTATCAATTTGTAATCCGCCGAAATCAGATAGCCGTCAAAGTATGAGAGAGCGGGAATATTCTTTTTCTCATCATAGAAATCAAGAGAGGCGTTTGAGAGCAGGAATATGCGGTAGCCGTTTGATTTGAGGCGTTTTACTATTCTCTCCGTCTCTTCAAACGGGGGCATGAACGGATAGAGATTCATCACCATTTCAGCAACCTTTTCATAGGCGTGTGCGGGAATCAAACCGCCCTTGAGGGCGAGAATATCCTCTGCCGAAACGACGCCCCTGTCCTTCTCTGACCATATATTATTTCTGAAAATCTCCGCGAGCGCGATATCGGCCGATTCTTTATCCAGCTCGCCGTAAAGAGCTTTTTCGGGGTTGTAGTCTATCAGCACCCCGCCCATATCAAAGACAATGTTCTTTATCATAAGAGACCTCTCAAATAAACGACTCTATGCCCTCATATCCAATATGAGGGCCTCTTTACCCCTGAATTTTACCATATCCGCGCCGCTTATTCAAGGATAAAATGCTTTTATATTTTTATAAATATATTGATTATTTCTTAAAAATGTATTAAAATATACAGGATAAACTAAAATAGATAATTATGCGCATTTGCAGGCGCGGATGCGCAAAGGGTGATAATTTGAGAAACAGAAAAGCCACAAAAAGACTCCTGCTGTTTACGGGGCTCATACTGGTAACGGTTTCATTTCTGCTCATAGCTCTGATTTTCCTGCTGAGATATGACTGGATGTGGAGCTGGTGGAGAACTTACCAGCAGTTCCTTAAGCAGCTCGAAGATAAAATATTCTCAATACATAAAACCTGGCTGTTTATCGGCGTGATTATGGCGCTTTATGTGATAAAGACCGTCATTCCGATTTACACAACCTCGGTTGTATGCTTCATCGCCGGCGCGGTGCTCCCCGCCAAGATAGCGATTCCGCTCAATATCATCGGAACCGGCGTGCAGATGACGATAAAGTATTTCTGGGGCAAAAAATGGGGAGCGGGCGGCTCCTGGAAGCTCATAAGAAAGAGCGACCTGCTGCGGCATATAATTCAGACCGAGGAGGGAACGGGCAGCCCGGTTGTGCTCGTGACCACGGGACTTGTGCCGATTCTTTCATATAACCTAAAATCGGCCATTTACGGCTCGCTCGATTTCGGTTACTGGAAATTCATAGCACTCTCGCTTATCGGCACAATGCCGAGGCTCCTGTCGTTCACCATAGCCGGCCGCAACCTCTACGATCCGCTGACACCCGGCTTCCTCATCCCGATTGTGCTGATTACCTTCGTAACGGGCATGACCTGTCTCTCGGCAAACGGAGTGTGGACCGCGGCCGAAAAAATAGTTACCGCAATAATGAAAAATACAAGGAAGAAAAAACTGAAAGGAAGTCCGACAATGATTGACAATTCGCTTATGAGAGAAAATCTTACCGCAGGCAGATACGATGATAAATTCGCGGTTATCTATAAGAAAGAGGATATCGAAGCGCAGAAGCAGAGATATCTCAGAGTTTCAAATGAATTTGATGAAATCTACGGCTCGGGCAAGAAAGTTTCCGTTTTCTCGGCCCCCGGCAGAAGCGAAATAGGCGGCAACCATACGGACCATAACCACGGAAAGGTGCTCGCCGCCGGCGTCGATCTTGACGCGATAGCCGTCGCCGCGATTACCGATGACAATGTAATCAGGGTCAAATCCGAAGGCTACAATATGGATACGATTTCGCTCGACGACCTCAATCCCAAGCAGGTTGAAACCGGCCATTCCGCCTCGCTTATCAGAGGCATCTGCGCGGCCTTCAAGGAGCGCGGCTACAATATCGGCGGCTTCTGCGCCGCAACTGCTTCCGATGTCAAGAGCGGCTCGGGTCTCTCTTCTTCGGCGGCGTTTGAGGTGCTCGTCTGCACAATGCTCAACCACCTTTACAACAGCGGCAAAATCGATCCGGTCGAGATAGCCGTTATCTCACAGTATGCCGAGAATAAATATTTCGGAAAACCCTGCGGCCTTATGGATCAGATGGCCTGCTCGGTCGGCAGTTTTATCAAAATCGATTTCAAGGATACCGAAAATCCGCTTATAAATAAAGTTGAATTCGATCTCGCCTCCTGCGGCCATTCGCTCGTTATAATCGACACGGGCGCCGATCACTCCGACCTTACCGACGACTACGCCGCCGTCAGGGAAGAGATGGAAGCGGTTGCCTCCGTCTTCGGCAAAAAGGTCCTCAGAGACGTTGACAGAGCCGAATTTGAAGCAAATCTCGCGAAGGTCAGGGAAAAGACAAACGACAGAGCGATTTTAAGGGCAAAGCATTTCTATAACGAGAATGACAGAGTTGACAAGCAGGCTCAGGCGCTCAAAGACGGCGATTTTGAGGAATTCAAGCGCCTGATAATCGAGAGCGGCGATTCCTCGTTCATGTTCAATCAGAATGTTTATACCAGCAAGTATCCCACCAGGCAGGCGGTTTCGCTCGCGCTCTCTATCTGCGCGGATGAGCTTAAGGGCTGCGGCGCATGGAGAGTTCACGGCGGCGGATTCGCAGGCACGGTTCAGGCTTTTGTTCCCAACGACAAGCTTGATGCGTTCAAAGAAAAAATCTGCTCCGTCTTCGGCGAGAAGGCCTGCTATGTGCTTAAAATCAGGCCTGTCGGCGGAATCATGATGATAGGTGAATAAGATGGAATACGGCGAAGTCAGGGAATTATTATATAAGCTCTGCGCGCTCAGGGGAACGTCGGGCAACGAAAGCGCGGCCGCCGCGGGCATAAGCGAAATGCTCGGGAAATATATGCAGACGCATATCGACCGCCTCGGAAACGTTACCGGCACAAGAGGAGAGGGTTTCTCAATCCTGCTTGACGCGCACATTGACCAGATAGGTCTTGCGGTTACGGCCGTTGATGAAGACGGCTTCGTGAAGGTCGCGAAGGTCGGCGGGGCGGACTGCAGAGTGCTTACCGCCGCGCAGGTGACGGTTCACGGCAGGGAGGATGTTTTCGGAGTGATTACGTCAACGCCTCCGCATCTCAAGGGCGACGACGATAAAAAAGTAAAGAAATTCGACGATATTACGATAGATATCGGCATGAGCAAGGAGCAGGCGGATAAAATCATATCCCCGGGCGACAGAATCACCTTCAATGCTCCTTTTGATACGCTTGCGGGTAACAGAATCGCTTCGCCCTCGGTTGATGACAGAGCGGGAGTTGCGGCGATTCTCAGATGCCTTCAGCTTCTTGAGGGCAAAGAGACCTGCCGTCTCGACGTTATGTTCTCGGCTCAGGAGGAGACGGGCGGCAGCGGCGCGAAAACCGGCGCGTTCAATTCTCAGGCGGATGAAGCAATTGCCTGCGATGTAAGCTTTGCCTGCGCTCCCGGATTGTCATCGGATAAATATGTTGCGCTCGGTTCGGGCACGATGGTCGGCTATGCTCCGGCGCTCGATTATAAAATGAGCCGCCGCCTGACGCAGATTGCCGAAGAGAAAGGCATTCCCCATACCGAAGAGGTCATGGGCGGCAGGACCGGCACAAACGGCGACGATATACAGGTTTCGGGCAGGGGAATAAAAACCGCCCTGCTCTCGATTCCGATTCGCAATATGCATACCGCGGTCGAGGTTGTCGACCTTGCGGATATAGAGAATACGGCGCGCCTTATGGCGGAATACATAATTGAGAGGAGTGCCGGAAATGCTTGAAATCCTTAAAGAATTATGCAGCCTGCCCGGTATATCCGGCAGGGAGGACAAGGTCAGGGATTATATTATCTCAAAGATTGACGGCTTCTGCGAATACGAGGTCGATCCTCTCGGCAATCTGATTGCCTTCAAAAAAGGCGCGAAAACGCCTAAAAACAGGATTATGTTTGACGCTCATACCGACGAGGTCGGCCTGATAGTCACCGGCGTCGATTCCGACGGCTTCATTAAATTTACAAATGTCGGCGGAGTGGAGACGGAGGTCATAATCGGCAGGAATGTCCGTATCGGCGAAAAGAATATTCCGGGCGTGCTCGGCATAAAACCGGTTCACCTGATTGAAAAGGATGAGGAGCAGGAGCTCCCGAAAAAAGACGATTTATATATCGATATAGGCGCAAAAACAAAGGAAGAAGAGCTCGCTCTCGTCTCACTGGGCGAGGAAATCCACTTTGAGAGCGAATTCATCGAATTCGGAGACGGATTCATAAAATCCAAGGCGATTGACGACAGAGCCGGCTGCGCGGTCATGATTGATCTCATCCGCTCCGAGCTCGAATACGATTGTTATTTCAGCTTCAGCGTTCAGGAGGAGGTCGGCCTAAGAGGTGCGGGCGTGAGCTCGTTCACCGTCAATCCCGATTATGCGATAGTTCTCGAATCCACGACTGCCGCGGATATCAGCGGAGTCAGGGGCGAGAAGAGAGTATGCGTTTGCGGAAACGGCGGCGCAATTTCGTTTATGGACAGGGCGACCGTCTATGATATCGACCTTTACCGCAAAGCGCTTGAAGTCGCGAAAGCCAACAATATCAAGGCTCAGACCAAGACGAGAGTTGCCGGCGGAAACGACGCTGGCTCGATTCACAAGAGCCGCGGCGGAGTGAAAGTGCTGACAATCTCCGTGCCGACCAGATACCTGCATTCTCCCTGCTGCGTCTGCAAATATGAGGATATCGAATCGGTCAGGGACCTTGCGAAAGCGATGATTGCGGAGCTTGCTCAATGATAAAACTCGCGGAAAATAAAAATGAACTCGGCTTTCTGCCTGCCGATCCTTTTGCGGCGACAGTAACCGCACTCGCCGAAACCTACGGATTCAACAATTCCGGTTTCGTGCGTTTCTATATTCAGGATGATTCTGCGGCGCTGAGTATTATTGACGGAAACGCGACCGTCTGCGCCGGCGAAAGCGCTGATTTTGAAGAGATTTCGGCGTTTCTCAACACCGCGGGATATAATACCGTAAAGGCTGAGAAATCCGTTATCGAGAAGCTTAATCTGAGCATTTCGGACAGCTCATATATTGTAAAATTCATTCCCGCTTCATACCCCGAACCCGAAGGCTTCGTGAGCGAATATGATTTAAGGGAAATCTATGATCTGCTTGATCTTGCGGGCTTTCCGACGGGGGAATTCGGAGCGTTCAAAGCCGATATCTGCGCAAGGATAAATCACGGTGCGGCGAAGTTCGGCGGCATTGCGGAGAGCGGCAGACTGCTCGCAACCTGTCTTCGCCTTTTTGAAGGCGAAAAGAGCGTCCTGCTCGGCGCTGTTGTCACAAATCCCGAAGCGCGCGGCAGAGGCCTTGCGTCGGCGCTGGTGCCGTTTATGGCGGACGCAGAAAAACCGTCTTTTCTCTTCTGCAGAAACGACGGACTGCTGAAATTCTATGAGAAATCCGGCTTTGAAGAATACGGAAAATGGGCAATATCGGTCAGGGGGAATAACTGATGACGGTAATTTACATATTGATTGCGGCCACCTTTGTTTTCGCCGCTGCCTGCGTGCTCCTCAGGAGAAAAAACAAATCCTTTGAAGGCATGATTTGCAAGTTTATGGCGAGTTTCGGCTTCCTGAGCGTCGCGGTTTACGGCAATTATCTGCAGGGCGGAGAGCATATCAAATATTTCAGCTTCATAATATTTGCGCTGATGTTCGGCTTCTGCGGCGACGTTTTCCTCGGAGTCAAGGAGATTGCCCCGACTTTCAGGAAAAAGCTTATACCGGTAGGCCTCGCATACTTTCTGATAGGGCATATTTTCTATATTTTCGCCTTTTCTTCGGTCAGCGGATTTGAGCCGCTTACCCTGTTTGCGCTGCCGGTTGTCGGAGTTGTCGCCTATGTGCTGATAAAGCTCTTCAGGATGAAGATTAACAGAACTTTCCAGATAGTCTGCAGCGTTTACTACGGCATGCTTGCCTGGAAAATCGCGATGTGTATATATATTGTTTTGAAAGATGTGTGTGCCGCGAATATAATCGCTCTTATCGGCTCATGCCTCTTCATGATAAGCGACACCTGCCTGGCATTCCTTTATTTCGCACCCGTAAAAAAGAAAAATACGCTCGTCACGGCGGAGCTTTCGACTTATTACACGGCCCAGCTCCTGCTCGCAATGAGCGTTGCTATAAGATAAAAGTGAGGTAAAATATAATGCGTAAAGTAATATCTGTAATTCTTGCTGTTCTGTGCCTTGCGGGCGCACTCTGCTCCTGCGCCAAAAAGGCGCCCGAGACCGTTGAGACCAAATCGCGCACGGCGATAAGAACCATCTACGGCAAGCCCGGCCTGAATCACCATTTCTTCTGGGATGTTGTCAGGGAGGACGGCACCATCGACGGCTATGAAATCTGGACTACCGAAAAGACCTTCGGCGGAGCGCTCGAAAAGATGAAGGTTGCCGAATTCACAGTCAACGAAAAGGGCAAGCTCACCGAGACGAATGTCGTCAATTACGACCTTCCCGAGGGCACGAGATGGGCCTTCTATATCAACGGCGACTATTCCAAGGAAAACCCGAAGGATCTTGAGACCGTAAACGGTTTCGTCTATTCGCTCGCTCAGGTCAAGAACTGATGCAGTCCATCGAAACAGCCCTTGAAAAACTTGAAAAATCGCGCTTCAGGGCAAGTTTTCATCTGACTCAAAAAGATATTGAATACATAAAAGAAAAGGGTCTCGATACCGTTCGCAGACACGCGGAAGATTTCGTGAAAACGAAACTCGCTCCGGCAGAGCCGCTCAACGACGGTAAACAGACCCCGACTCACGGGCATCCCGTCTTCAGGGCGATGCACGCCACCGCCTGTTGCTGCAGGGGATGCCTGAATAAATGGTATAAGGTTCCCAAAAACAGGGAACTGACTCCCGCTCAGCAGGAGAAAATCGTCAATCTCATTATGGCGTGGATTGAGAAACAGCTTATTTCTCAACAACCAGCAGAGCGTCAAACTCCTTGCGGATAAGCTTTGCGCGCGGGCGGAAAAGATCCGCCGGATAATTGCGCAGGTCGAATCCGCGCTCCGATTTTGTATAGACTATCGTGGAGCCGCCGCCGTCAAGATTTATTGCCCGGTCGGCTCCGAGTTTTATCATGAATTCCGCGAGGTCAACGAGCGTCGCGCCGTTGGAATACTCGGGAATTCTGCCGTCAACCGCGAGAAGGATGACCGTTCCGTCGCTCTTTACGCCCGCAGCGGTGCGCGGATGGCGGACAAACGAAAACGGCTCAAGAGGGCCGTAATCGGCAATTTTCCCGTCTTGGACTATCATTTCAAGACCCGCGGCCGCCTGCGAGAGCTCGTCTGTTATACCGGGACTTTCATTGATATCGGTGATAACCGGCGTTCCGTCCTTTTTTATTCCGATGAAAGGTCTCGGGCTTTCGGCGTTTGCGACTATTCTCGAATTCTTGACGCATAATCCCGAAGGGTGGCAGTCGCCGAACATATCAAAGAAATCGGCGTTCATCGCCGCGACAACTTTAACTCCGTTTCTGACCGCGGCATCAATCATTTCGGGCACTTTCGCCTTGACCTTTATGCTCTCGTAACCGTCATCCGGAGTGCCGACATAGAGCGACGCTAGCTTTGTATCAATCTCAAAAGTGAAGGCATTGACGGGCGCGGCATTCTTATCCTCAATCAGATAATGCGTGTAAACAACGCCGTTTGCGACCGTTTCTTTTTCCTCTTTTTTTATTTCAAAACGGCTGTTGTATTCGTCGAGCAGGGCGTTTTCATCGGCGAAAACGGGCTTGAAATCAAACTTCAGCTTCTTCGGCCTGCGCGATTTTTTATGCTTTTTTACAAGCAGTGCAAATTTCTCCGCGCCCTCGCAGTAATGCCCGTCAATATGAAAGACGTGCGATTTTCTGTCATAGGGTTCCTCGATATTGAATTCATCGGGGAAAACGCAGCAGCCGATCATAAGGCAGGCGTCAAAACCGGCCTTGTCGGTGCGCACAACCGCTTTGATTTTATCGTTTTCTTTAAGACATTCGGCAGAAATTATTTTCATATCATTACCGCATTTCTTTGATATTCTTATAAATAATTCTACCGCCCGAAGGCGGCATTGTCAATAAATTTCGGTATATATGCTTCATTTGAAACGAAAGGAAGTGACCGCGTGAAGGTAAAGCATAAGCTCCCGCGCTACTCCTACAGCGAAGAAAAAATGAATATGATTACCCATATTGTCGGCGCGGTTTACGGGCTGGTTGTGCTGATAGTATGCGTCGGCAGAGCGGGCTGGCATCATAATATCGCGGGCATTCTCTCGGGCATAGTTTACGGCTTGTCGATGATAATCGTCTATTGCATTTCGAGCGTCTATCACGGACTTGATCCGCGCAAATCCCTCAAAGGCAAGATAATTATGAGGGTTATCGACCACTGCGATATCTACGGCCTTATCGCGGGCTCCTTCGCGCCGGTCGCGCTTACGGGCATCCGCCGAGTCAATCCGACGGTCGCCTGGGTTTCGTTCTCGATAGTCTGCGTCACTTCGATTATCGGCATAGTTTTCACCGCTATCGATATGAATAAATTCAGGGTTATATCCTACGGCGCCTATTTCCTCGCAGGCTGGGGAGTTATCTTCACTCTCAAATGGATGCGAATGGCGTTCCCGACCAGCTTCATTGTTCTCGTCATCGCGGGCGGAGCGGTATATACCTCGGGCATGATATTCTTCGTTTTGCAGAAGTTCGGATACAAATACTGCCACAGCGTTTTCCATATCTTCATATTGCTCGGCTCAATAGTTATGTCCGTGCCGATAATAAAGCACTGTATGTGAATTGACACCGCGTCCTTCGGGGCGCGGCTTTTTCATCCAATTGTTAAAAATAAGTTAATATCGCTTTCAAATTCTGTAAAAATTACTGTTTTATTTTATTATAATAGATGCTATAATGTATCTGTGAAAATATGCGAACTTTAATTTGAACGGAGGGTTCAATTTGTCCGAGATAATAAAAGTAAACAATCTGACAAAGTCCTACGGCAGCAATACGGTGCTCCGCAACGTTTCCTTCGGGCTTGAAGACGGTCAGATAATAGGTCTGCTCGGCCCGAACGGCAGCGGCAAGACCTCGCTCATCAAGATTCTCACCGGCCTTATCAACGACTACAGCGGCGATGTTTTTGTTGACGGCCTGAGACCGGGCGCAAAGAGCAAATCGCTCGTAGCCTATCTTCCCGAAAAAACATACCTTGCAAACTGGATGACTGCCGATGACGCGGTCAGATACATTGCGGATTTTTATGATGATTTCGATCTGCCCAAGGCGATGAAGATGCTCGACACTTTCCAGCTTCCCCATAAGCAGAAGGCAAAGACTATGTCAAAGGGCCAGCAGGAAAAGCTTCAGCTCATCCTCGTCATGTGCAGAAACGCGAAGATTTATATTCTCGATGAGCCGATGGGCGGCGTTGACCCAGCGGCGAGAGATTTCATCCTCGATTCCATTATCAGGAACCGCCCCGAGGGCTCGACTCTTATGATGTCAACCCATCTTATCCACGATATTGAGGGCGTTCTCGATTCGATTATCATGATAGGCAGGGGCAAGCTGCTCATGCAGGATACCGTGCCTCATCTCACATCCACCGGCAAGACCGTCAACGAAGTTTTCAAGGAGGTGTTTGCAAGTGACTGGGAGTTCTGATAAAGTTAAGGGCAAGATGCTCAAGCTTCTCAAAAACGATTTCCTTGCAAGCGCAAGGGTTATCCCTCTCTTTTATCTCGTTGAGATAGTTGCTCTCGGAGTTTTCTACTTTGGCAAGTTCGCCAACAAGCAGAAGTATCTCTTCATCGGCGGCGGAGTCGGCTGGGTTGTTTCCGTGCTCCTGATTTTCGTGACCTTCTTCTTTGTTGTCTATGATTATCAGAAATCCCTCTTCGGCCAGCAGGGCTATCTGAGCTTCACTCTGCCCGTCAACAGCAAACAGCTTCTCGGCTCAAAGCTCATCATCTACGGCCTGTGGATGGTTGTATCATTTGCGGATTTCGTTCTCGTTACGGACCTTATCACAAGATATGTCCAGGGCGAATACGGCGACACGATTGACAGCGCCTCTGCAATGCTCTCGCTCTTTGCGAATTTCCCCTCAAAAGCGCAGTTAATCACCTATGCCATCTACTTTATAGCATATTTCTTCGGCACGATACTTTCCTTTACAATCATGGTCTATTTCTCAATAGCCCTCTCCCATATCCGCCAGTTCCAGAAGGCGCATATAATCTGGTCAATCCTGATTTTCATCGGCACCTTCATCATTTTTGTCGCGGGTATCTCGCTCTTTGAGAAATATTTCGGAATCTATATTGTTCTCGGCGCGGATAAATCAATGAAGATAAACTTCGGCAACGTGACCTCCAAGGGCACTCCGCTCGAGCTCATTCCCTTCGTATTCATGGTGATTCAGGATGTAGTCTATTTCTTCCTGACTTCACACATTATGCATAAGAGAATCAACATCAGCTGATATGAAAACCGGTATTCTCGGAGGGAGTTTCAATCCTCCCCACAAAGGCCATCTGAATATCGCGACAAAATGCGCGGAATTTGCGGGGCTCGACAGGGTGCTGATTATCCCGTCAAATATCGCTCCGCATAAATCCTCCGCCGCTTTTGTCAGCGGGGAAGACCGGCTGAATATGTGTAAAATCGCCTTTCCGTCGCCGCTCTTTGAGGTTTCGTCAATCGAGCTTGACCGCGGCGACACGAGTTACACGGTCGACACCCTGCGCGAATTAAAGGAGAAATATCCGGATGACGAGCTGTATTTCATAATCGGCTCGGATATGTTTGAAACATTTACGCAGTGGTATCTCTGGGATGAAATCCTGAAGCTCTGCACGCTCTGCGTAGCTTCAAGGGTAAAAGGCTTCAAGCCCGATTTCTCGTCCTATACCGAAGAGCAGCGCAGGAAGATAATCTATGCCGAATATGAGCCGCTCGAGCTCAGCTCGACGGAGCTCAGGGCAAGGCTCAAGAGCAATTTCAACTGCGAAGACCTGCTTGATGCCGGCGTTGCGGAATATATCAGAGAGCATAAGCTCTATGATGACGATTTTGACGAATACCGCGCGGCGCTCGCAAAAGTGCTTGACGCAAAGCGCCTCTATCACTGCGAATGCGTCAGCGAGGCGGCGGGCGAGCTTGCCGCTCTCTACGGAGCGGATGTAAATAAGGCAAAGCTCGCGGGCCTGCTCCACGATATCACGAAGCGTCTGCCCGAAGAGGAGCAGCTTGCGCTTGCGGGCAAGGAAATGACCGCCCTCGAAAAGAGCAATTATAAAATTCATCATCAGATGTCCGCCCCCGTCTATCTCAGAAATAACGGCATAACCGGTGATGAGGAGATACTCACCGCAATCAGATGGCATACGACCGGCAGGGCGGGGATGAGCCTGCTCGAAAAAATCGTCTATACCGCGGATTTCATTTCGGCGGACAGAAGCTATCCCGATGTGGATACGGTCAGGCGCCTGGCGAAAATTTCGCTCGAGCACGCGATGCTCTACACTTCGCGCTATACGGTTAATTACCTCGTCGCTCATGACAGACCTGTTCATCCGGCGACGGTTGACTGCTATAATGATATGCTCGCTCATTTCGGGCTTTAAGAAAGGAATTTCTATGATTGATTCAAGAGAACTCGCAAGAGAGATAGCAAAGGTCCTCGACAAAAAGAAGGCGGAGAATATCGTCGCCATAGAAACCGAAGAGGTTACGATAGTTTCCGATGTTTTTGTCATCGCAAACGGCACTTCAAACACTCACACCAAGTCCCTCGCGGATGAGGTCGAGTATGAAATAAAAAAGCGCCTCGGCATCGACCCCGAGCATATCGAGGGCAGAGCCAGCGGCTGGATTCTGCTCGATTACGGCACGGTCCTTGTTCATGTCTTTGATCGTGAGAGCAGAGAATACTATAATCTCGAAAGATTGTGGACGGATGCGAAAACGCTCGATCTGTCCGATATCCTGACCGAGGATTAAGAAGGCACAGAGGAGGAGTATCACTCTATATGGCACAGTATGATTACAAAGCAATAGAAAAGAAATGGCAGAAATACTGGGAGGAGCATGAGACTTTCAAGACGGATGTCCGGGATTTTTCAAAGCCCAAATTCTACGCTCTTGATATGTTCCCCTATCCTTCGGGCGTAGGTCTTCACGCGGGCCATCCCGAGGGCTATACGGCTACAGACATTGTTTCCCGTATGAAGAGAATGCAGGGCTACAACGTCCTTCATCCGATGGGTTATGACTCATTCGGCCTGCCCGCGGAGCAGTATGCCGTCTCCACCGGTCACAATCCCAACGGCTTCACGCAGGATAATATCCAGACCTTCTCAAAGCAGCTCAGGGAGCTCGGCTTTGACTATGACTGGTCCAAGATGATTGCGACCTCCGATCCCTCCTACTATAAGTGGACCCAGTGGATTTTCAAGCAGCTCTATCTCAAGGGCTACGCGAAGCTTGTCGATATCCCCGTAAACTGGTGCGAGGAGCTCGGCACTGTGCTTGCCAATGACGAGGTTATCGACGGCAAGAGCGAGCGCGGCGGCTATCCTGTAGTGCGCAAGAATATGAAGCAGTGGGTTATCGACCAGGCCGCCTTCGCCGAGGAGCTTCTCGAAGGCCTCGAGGAGATTGACTGGCCCGAATCCACCAAGGATATGCAGCGCCACTGGATCGGCAAGAGCACGGGCGTCGAGGTTGATTTCGACGTTGTCGGCGGCGGAAAATTCTCGATTTACACCACCTGTATTGAAACTATCTACGGCATTACCTTTATGGTTCTCGCGCCGGACGGCGATCTTGTTCAGCAGCTTATGCCCCGCATCGAGAATCAGGATGAGGTCAAGGCATATATAGAAGAGACAATCAAGAAGACCGATATGGACCGCACAGAGCTCAACAAGACCAAGAGCGGCTGCTGCCTCAAGGGCATATCGGCAATAAATCCCGTAAACGGCAGGGAAGTTCCCGTATTTATCGGCGACTTCGTTCTCGCGAGCTACGGCACCGGCGCCGTTATGGCGGTTCCGAGCCACGATCAGCGCGACTTTGAATATGCCGTCGTTCACAATATCCCGATGATTCAGGTTATTGACGGCGCAGATGTTTCCGAACACGCTTTTGAAAAAGGCGACTATCTCGGAAAAGGCTGCCGCCTCATGAACAGTGAGGAGTTTACCGGCCTGACCGTGGAGGAAGCCAAGGAAGCCATCACCGCGAAGCTGGAGAAGATGGGCGTCGCAAAGCGCACCGTGAACTACCACTTCCGCGAGTGGATCTTTGCCCGCCAGCGCTACTGGGGCGAACCGGTGCCGGTCGTCCAT
>JAFZOE010000328.1 GCA_017552845.1 Clostridia bacterium | reverse complement strand
TGCGCTCAGGACTGCCGTATAGTTTTCTTCTTCCGGAGCCTTGTTTTTATTGAATTTAAGCACGGCAAAAGCTATGCCGGTAATTATTGCGGCAATAAGCAGAATGATGCCGATTATCTTCAGTATCTTTTTCATAATATGCCTCCCTGAATATGTTTACAGTTAAGATTATTATCGCACAAAAGCGTAAAAAATACAATACCATTAAATAAATTCATTATTATTTTACAATTAAGAGGCGCTCCATTGACAAAAGCGCCTCTATATTATAAAATTAAATGTAATCTTGAAAAAAAGGAAAACAAAATGAAAAGACTTCTGGGACATTTCAGGGGGCAGATTTTAAGATGCTTCCTCGCTCCCCTTTTCAAGATGATCGAGGCGACTTTTGAGCTGCTTGTTCCGCTTATCATAGCTCAGATAATCGACCTCGGCATCGCACAAAAAGACACGGGAATAATATATTCAAGAAGCATTCAGCTGATAATCCTCGGATTTGTCGGCCTGCTTTTTTCTGTCACTGCCCAGTATTTTTCGGCCGATGCGGCAGTTACCTTCGTTAAGAAACTCAAGCACGAAGCATATAGAAAAATACAGTATTTATCATTCACGCAGTATAACGAGACAGGCACATCCGGCCTGATCACAAGGCTGACCGGTGATATGGACAGCATTCAGAACGGCGTGAATCTGACTCTTCGCCTGCTGCTGCGCTCGCCTTTCGTGGTATTCGGCGCTTGCATTATGGCTTTTAAGGTGGATGCCGTTTCTGCGGGCGTATTCATAGGCGCGGTGCCTCTTCTGAGCATAGTTATATTCGGAATAATGCTGATTACCATTCCGAGAAACAGAAAAATTCGCGAGGCGGTTGATTCCGCTCTTCTGACAACCCGAGAGAGCATCACGGGTTCGAGAGTTCTGCGCGCTTTCGGAAGGGAGCAGGCGCAAGCAGAGGAATTCAGCAGAAAGAACAGCATCCTGACTCTTCTTCAGGAGAGAACGGGCAGAATCTCCGCGCTTCTCAATCCTCTGACCTGCATGATTGTAAACACGGCAATTGCAGTCCTCATCTGGCTCGGGGCGAAGAGGGTTGACGCGGGCATTATCTCCTGCGGCGCCGTTGTCGCTCTCTACAGCTATATGTCACAGATTCTCGTCGAGCTGGTAAAGCTTGCGAACCTGATAATTACGCTCACCAAATCATTTGCCTGCGCGGGCAGAGTCGCAGATTTGCTTGATACTCAGCCTGAGAAGAAGCCAGCGCCGGCGGCAGACAAAGACACGGATGCTTTCATAGAATTCGATAACGTTTCATTCACATATAAAGGCGCGGGAGAACCTACGCTGAAAAATATCTCCTTCAAAGTCTGCAAGGGCGAGAGAATAGGTATAATCGGAGCCACGGGCTCGGGCAAATCGACACTGGTCGAGCTGCTGGCAGGCTTCTATCCACCCGATGAGGGCAGGATTTACATTGAAGGAAAAGATATTGTCTCTTGGACAAAGAATGAACTAGCTCAAAAGATTGCTTTCGTTGAACAGAAACCCGTTATATTTAAAGGAACGGTAAGAAGCAATCTCGCTCTCGGCAACGAAAACGCTTCCGAACTGGAAACAGAGTCCGTGCTCAGGGCGGCTCAGGCTTATGATTTCGTAAATGAGAAGGAAAACGGAATTGACTGCGTGACCGAGCAGAGCGGCAGAAACTTCTCGGGCGGTCAGAGGCAGCGCCTCGCCGTTGCGAGAGCATTGGTTAAAGATGCGGATGTTCTTATTCTCGACGACGCATCAAGCGCCCTCGATTATCTGACGGATTCCGAAATGCGAAAGGCTGTATCGAAGCTTGATTACCCTGCGACATTCATTGTTTCGCAGAGAACCGGCTCTATTCTCGACTGCGATAAAATCATACTGCTTGAGGACGGAAAAGCGAGCATCGGAACCCATTCGGAGCTTCTGTCAAATAATGAAGAATACAGGCAGATTCATCTTTCTCAGTTTGAAGAGGAGGGTGAAGCCGTATGAAAAAGATAAAAAAGGGTACTCTCTCCAAGATTCTCAGATACACTCGCAAATACAATCTCCTCGTTTTCGTTTCTTTGCTTCTTTCCCTGGTCTGCGTCGCATGCAATCTGTATATACCCGTGCTCGCGGGCAGAGCGATTGATGCGATTAAGGGCTTCGGCAATATTGATTATGATATTCTCCTTAACAATATCGGCTCAATTATAATAACAGCGGCGCTCAGCGCTCTCTCGCAGTGGATAGCCGGAAATGTCAATAACACCATAGCGTTCAGAGTTGTCAGGGATGTGAGAAACGATGCGATGAAAAAGATTTCGTCTCTCCCCGTTTCCTATATTGATTCACACACCTCGGGCGACATAGTCAGCAGAGTTATTTCGGATGCGGATAACTTCGCCGAAGGTCTGCTGATGGGATTCACACAGTTTTTCACAGGTATAATGACGATACTCGGAACCCTGGTATTCATGATAAGAATCAGCCCGAGGATAACGCCGGTTGTTGCGCTGCTGACTCCCCTCTCGCTTTTTGTTGCCTCATTTGTTGCGAAAAAGACTCATAATATGTTTCTCGCGCAGTCTCAGGCCAGAGGCAGACAGACCGCGCATATAGATGAGACGGTAACAAATCACAACGTCATTGCCGCCTATGGTGCAGAGGAGAAGGCTATAAGTGAATTTGATGAAATAAACGAAGATTTCGCAAGAGCCTCGCTTAAAGCTATATTCTTCTCATCAATCACGAATCCCTCAACGAGATTTGTCAACAATATGATTTACGCGGGTGTAGCTCTCACGGGCGCGCTCAGCGCTATAAGCGGAACTTCGCCGATTACGGTCGGTGCGCTGACGGCCTTTCTTAATTATTCCGGTCAATACGCGAAACCGTTCAACGAAATATCGGGAGTCGTGACGGAGCTGCAGAATTCAATTGCCTGCGCCGAGCGGATATTTGAACTAATAGAGGCCGAGAGCGCCGTTCCGGATAAACCGGACGCGGTAAACAGGGCGAATATCGGCGATGATATCACTCTGGAAAATGTCGAATTCTCATACACTCCGGACAGAGAGCTCATTAAGAATCTCAATCTCGATGTAAAACACGGCGAGCAAATTGCAATAGTCGGCCCGACGGGATGCGGAAAAACAACGGTAATCAACCTGCTGATGAGATTCTATGATGTTGATTCGGGCGCAATTAAGATTGACAATATCGATATACGCGACATCACCCGCGCTTCACTTCGCGCCGGCTACGGAATGGTGCTCCAGGAAACCTGGATAAAGACCGCCACGGTCGCTGAAAACATTGCTCTCGGAAAACCCGGCGCCACGCGCGAGGAGATAATCGCCGCGGCAAAATCGGCATATGCTCATTCATTTATAAAAAGGCTTCCGAAAGGCTATGACACCGTCATTTCCGATGAGATATCATCGCTCTCCCAGGGGCAGAAACAGCTGCTCTGCATAGCGAGGGTAATGCTCTCGCTCCCGCCCGCCCTGATTCTCGACGAGGCCACTTCATCAATTGATACGCGCACCGAAATCAAGATACGCAATGCCTTCGCGGGGATGACAAAGGGCAGGACGAGTTTCATAGTAGCCCACCGGCTTTCGACGGTTCGCAATTCCGATAAGATTCTCGTTATGAAAGACGGAAAGGTCATCGAGCAGGGCACGCACACCGAGCTTATGTCAAAACACGGATTCTATGAGAAGCTGTACAACAGCAGGATAAGTTGACAATAAACATATAAAAGTATATAATAATTAGCTAGAATTTTATTTACCGGAGGTAATTATGGGTTACACTATAGGACAGAAGCTTATTAAGAGCCATCTGCTTGAGGGAGATATGATTCCCGGCACCGAAATCGGTATCAGAATCGATCAGACTCTCACGCAGGATGCCACGGGCACAATGGCTTATCTTGAATTTGAAGCAA
Source organism: Clostridia bacterium (assembly GCA_017552845.1). Classification (GTDB taxonomy): domain Bacteria; phylum Bacillota; class Clostridia; order Oscillospirales; family Acutalibacteraceae; genus CAG-177. The sequence continues at coordinate 3,568 of JAFZOE010000328.1, read as the reverse complement.
TGGGTATCGAAAGAGTAAAAACCGAGCTTTCGGTCGCCTATATCGACCACAACACCCTTCAGACAGGCTTTGAGAATGCGGACGACCACAGATTCATTCAGTCAGTCGCCAAGAAGAGAGGCCTTCTCTATTCAAAACCCGGCAACGGCATCTGCCATCAGCTCCATCTTGAAAGATTCGGAAAGCCCGGCAAAACCCTTATTGGCTCCGATTCGCATACTCCCACAGGCGGCGGTATCGGTATGCTCGCCATCGGCGCGGGCGGTCTCGACGTCGCGGTCGCTATGGGCGGCGGCACATATTATACAACCATGCCGAAGATGACTCTCGTGCGCCTGAGCGGAAAGCTCTCACCCTGGGTCAGCGCGAAGGATATAATCCTCGAAGTGCTCCGCATTATGAGCGTCAAGGGCGGCGTGGGCAAGATTATCGAATACGGCGGCGAGGGCGTGAAGACTCTCTCTGTTCCCGAGAGGGCAACAATCACCAATATGGGCGCCGAACTCGGCGCGACTACCAGCGTATTCCCCTCCGACGAAATCACAAGGGCGTTCCTCAAGGCGCAGGGCAGAGAGGAAGACTGGACCGAGCTTTCGAGCGATCCAGACGCCGAATATGATGAGATTATCGATATTGACCTGTGCGCTCTCGAGCCGGCGGCGGCAATGCCCCATATGCCCGACAGAGTCAAGACGGTCAAGGATATAGGCAGGATTAAAATCGACCAGGTCTGCATCGGCTCATGCACAAATTCATCGCTGATGGATCTGCTCAAGGTAGCGGCTATTCTCAAGGGTAAGAAAGTTGCCGCGAATGTTTCGCTGACAATCTCCCCTGGCTCAATGCAGGTGCTCAACATGCTCTCGCTCAACGGCGCGCTCTCCGATATTCTCTCGGCAGGCGCAAGGCTGCTTGAATGCGCGTGCGGCCCCTGTATCGGCATGGGTCAGAGCCCGAATTCTGCGGGCGTATCCCTGAGAACATTCAACAGAAACTTCGAGGGACGCTCCGGCACGGCGGACGCAGGCATCTATCTTGTCAGTCCCGAAACAGCGGCAGCTTCGGCTATCACGGGCTTCCTCACGGATCCGAGAGAACTCGGTGAAATGCCCGAAATTACAATGCCCGAAAGATTCATTATCAACGACAATATGATCGAAAAGCCGATTCACGAAAAGGACGCTGACTGCGTAGAAATCGTTTACGGCCCGAATATAAAGCCCTTCCCCTCGAGCGAAGCGCTTCCCGAAAACATTGAGGCACCGGCAATCCTTAAGGTCGGTGACAATATCACGACCGACCATATCATGCCTGCAGGCGCGAAAATTCTTCCCTACCGTTCAAACATCCCCTATCTCTCGAATTTCTGCTTCAGACAGTGTGATGAGCATTTTGCAGAGAGATGCAAGGCGGCGGGCAAAGGATTCATAATCGGCGGCGCAAACTACGGCCAGGGCTCTTCGAGAGAACATGCGGCGCTGGTACCGCTCTATCTCGGAATAAAGGCAGTCATCACCAAATCTTTCGCGAGAATTCATATGGCAAATCTTGTGAACGCAGGTATCATGCCGTTCACATTCGCGAATCCCGATGACTATGATAAGATTGATACGGATGATATTCTCGCTCTCGACGGTATCCGCGAAAAGATTGCGGCCGGAGCTGAAGTAACACTCAGAAACGTCACAAAGGGCGAAGAATACAAGCTCGCTTATGATTATTCCGAAAGACAGACGGCGATGATTCTCGCAGGCGGTCTTCTCAACTACACAAAAGAACAGCACAATTAAGGGGGAAATGAAATGACACAGGAACAGCTCAACAACGCAGTTGAAAAATTCAAGGCACTCGTTACCGAGCAGAATGAAAGAAGCGAAAGAATCAAGCAGCAGGGCGATTTCATCGACTTTGACAAGCTCGACAAGCTGACTATAGGCGTTTGCGGCGGCGACGGCATCGGCCCGATTATCACCGCCGAGAGCGCGAGAGTGCTCGCATTTCTGCTTAAGGACGATGTCGAGAGCGGAAAGATAGAGTTCAAGACCATTGACGGACTCACCATTGAAAACAGAGTCAAGGTCATGAAGGCCATTCCCGATGACGTTATGGAGCAGTTAAAGCAGTGCCCCGTAATTCTCAAAGGACCGACCACGACTCCGCAGGCAGGCGACCCCTGGCCGAATATCGAGAGCGCGAACGTTGCGATGAGAAAGGCTCTCGACCTTTTTGCAAATGTCCGCCCGGTCAAAATTCCCGAGGAGGGCATTGACTGGACCTTCTTCAGAGAGAATACCGAAGGCGCTTACGCAGTAGGTTCAAAGGGCATCAATATTACCGATGACCTCGCGATGGATTTCGTTGTCACCACAACCGAGGGCAGCGAGAGAATCGCGCGCCTCGCTTACGAATATGCCCGCAAGAACGGCAAGGACAGAGTATCAATTATTCAGAAGGCAAATATCATAAAGACAACAGACGGCAAGTTCCTCAATCTTGCCAAGAATATCGGCAAGGAATATCCCGAAATCACGACCGACGAATGGTATATCGACATCACTACCGCAAAGCTCATCGATCCCAAGCGCCGCAAGGATTTCAAGGTATTCGTTCTTCCGAACCTCTACGGTGATATAATCACCGACGAGGCTGCCGAATTCATGGGCGGCGTCGGCACTGCCGGCAGCGCAAACATCGGCAAGAAATATGCTATGTTTGAGGCAATTCACGGCTCGGCTCCGAGAATGATTAAAGAGGGCAGAGGTAAATACGCCGACCCCGCTTCAATGCTCAGAGCATCTGTCATGCTCCTCTCCCATATCGGCAAACAAGCCGAAGCTGATAAACTCGAGAGAGCGCTCGATATCTGCATGTATGAAGAGAAGAAGATTCATATCACAGGCAGGGAGGACGGCTGCACCTGCGAGGAATTCGGCAACTATGTAATGGAGACTCTCTCGTCTCTTTAATTCGCTTTTTACGGTATAAACGGAGGAAATATTATGAAAAAATCAATTGCGGTCCTGCTTGCGTTGATTATCGCCTTTTCCTTTGCTTCTCTGGCATTCGCCGCAAATATCCCCTCCTCTTACAGCGCAGTTGAGAAGGGATATGTGACCTCGGTCAAGAAGCAGGGTAATTTCGGTGCGTGCGCCGCATTCTCGGTGGCGAGCTGCCTTGAGAGCGACTATATTATGCAGGGCTACGGCACGAAGGATGACACCGATTTTTCAGAGGCATATCTCTACTGGTTCAGCGCAAACAGCAGATGGGAAGATGAGAATTCCGGCTACTACGGCGACGGCAGGACCTATCCGGACAGCACCGTTTTCACCGTTGGTCTCAACGATCTTGATATTTTTGCCTCCCTCAAAACGGACAGCGGCATCGCCTACGAGCGCGATTTTCCCTACAGCCCTTATCTTTCTCAGTTCATGGGTCACTATTCCGATATTGAGAGATTCTCTTCTGGCTGCAATGTCAGAATCAAGGATGTGGTTGAATTTGACGTTGACGACCGCGTCTCCATCAAGGAATGGGTTCTCGCTCACGGCGGCGTTTCAATCATGTT
>JAFZOE010000327.1 GCA_017552845.1 Clostridia bacterium | reverse complement strand
TTTCTTCACCACATGCCGATTATATCAAATATTTTCACCGATTGCATCAGTTTTTTGGATAAATCTTAACCTCTCCCTTTTTTATTAAATGTATTGACACTTTTGCAATAAAAAAAGTATAATATAGGCGGATTAAATTCAAGGAGGTCTTGTTATGGAACAGCAGGGTCGTCAGAAGAATGTTACCGGTCAGGGCAAGCCGATTGAAAAACGCGGCGAAGGCCTCGGATCGGGTCCTGTCGGCAGGCAGGAAGGATATCACGGCAGAGGCAATCCGTCACCGTCATCCGGCGGTTCGCAGGGCGGAGGCGGTCCCGTGCGCTCAAGCGGCGGCAGAAAAGGCGGAATTATCGCGATAATTCTCGCTCTGCTTCTCGGAGGCGGCGGATTCGGACTCAGCGGCCTGCTCGGCGGAGGAAACGAGACGCCGACAAATAATATTTCGACTCCGACAGCGAGCATTTTCAGCGCATTTACAAACAGCGCCGTTTCATCCGACTGGGTGACAACCGCAAACACCGGCAAGCTCGATAAGACGGTTGCCGAAGGCGCTCGCGCAAAGAGAACCGTCATTTACGGAGACAGCAGAGATAAAGCGACCGTCATGGTCTATATGTGCGGCACCGACCTTGAAACAAAGGGCGGCATGGCGAGCAACGATATGCAGGAAATGGCGGCGGCAACGCTCGGCAGCAATGTTGACGTTATAATCTATACCGGCGGCTGCACTTCCTGGAAAATCAGCCAGATAAGCAACAGCGTGAACCAGATATGGAAAATCGCGAACGGCAAGATGCAGTGCCTGGTTCAGAATGACGGCAGAGACCCGATGACCAAGGCGGCTACTCTGACCAAATTCATAAATTACTGCACGAAGAACTATCCCGCAAACCGCAATATGCTCATAATGTGGGATCACGGCGGCGGCTCGATTTCCGGTTTCGGATATGATGAGAGAAACAAGACCGCGGGTTCGCTCACTCTCAAGGGTATAAACGATGCTCTCAAGGCCTCGGGCACAAAATTCGATTTCATCGGCTTTGACGCCTGCCTTATGGGAACTCTCGAAAACGCCCTTATGCTCGATAACTATGCCGATTATCTTATCGGCTCGGAAGAGACAGAGCCCGGCGTCGGCTGGTATTATACCAACTGGCTGACCGCCCTTTCAAAGAATCCCTCGATGGAAACTCTTGAAATCGGCAAGATCATCGTTGATGATTTCGTAAGCTTCTGCAATCAGAAGTGCCCCGGCCAGAAGACCACTCTTTCTGTGGTTGACCTCGCGGAGCTCACCGTGACCGTTCCCTCCGAATTCAGCAAATTTGCGACCGAGACCGTTTCAACGCTCAAGAGCAACGATTATAAAGTAATTTCCGATGCGAGAGCAAATACGCGTGAATTCGCGGTTTCAAGCAAGACGGACCAGATTGACCTCGTTCATCTCGCATACAATATCGGCACCGATGACGCGAAAGGTCTCGCGGATGCGATTCTCGGCGCGGTCAAATACAACAAGACTTCATCATCCATAAGCAACGCCTACGGCCTCGCAATTTACTTCCCCTATAAGAAGACTTCAAGAGTTGAGAGCGCGGTTCAGGCTTATGAATCGCTCGATATCGACAGCAACTATACCGAATGCATCAAATCATTCGCCTCTCTCGAGCTCGCAGGTCAGGTAGTGGCTCAGGATACGCAGGCATCTTCGCCGCTGCCCTCGCTCCTCGGTCAGTTTGCAGGCCAGTCGCCCGCTTCGAGCATTGATATCACGAGCCTGCTCGGCAGCTTCCTCGGCGGCGGTGCAACTTCATCCTCCTCGAGCCTCGGCGGCCTCGGTGATCTCGCAGGCCTTGCCGGCTCATTCCTCGGCAGAAATCTTGATGTTGACCTTGCGGCCGCAACAATTTCGGGCAACCAGCTCGATACCTCAAACTTCGCCTGGACAAAGGTTGACGGCAATTATCAGATGACTCTCAGCGAGAGCCAGTGGAAGCAGATTCAGTCGCTTGAACTCAATCTCTTCTATGATGACGGCGAAGGCTATATTGATATGGGCTTCGACAATGTGTATAAAATCACGGACGAAGGCGTTCTTATCAGCGATTTCGGCGGCACCTGGCTCGCGATTGACGATCAGCCCGTTCCCTATTATCATATTGATACATATAAGGATACGACCACCGGCAGAGTGCCCGTTCTGCTCAACGGCGACAGGGCAAATCTGATTATTGTATTCGATAAAGAGCATCCCGAGGGATACATCGCAGGCGCGCGCATGGATTACAGAGACGGCGAGACCGAAACGGTCGCCAAGGGTATGGAAGCGCTCAAGAAGGGCGATAAGATTGAATTCGTCTGCGACTATTATACCTATGACGGCGAATATCAGGATTCCTACCGCATGGGCGATACGCTCATTTACAACGGCGAGCACAAGATTTCCGATGTCTATGTTCCGAATCCCGAGAAATGCTCTGCCACCTATCTTATGACAGACAGCTACGATAACGAATACTGGACGCCGGTTATCCCGAATGACTGATATGAATAAAGTCGTTCTGATACTTGTTGACGGGATGCGCCCGGATTCCCTTGAGGCATGCGGGCATCCCTTCGTAACAGAAATGCTTTCCGAAAGCGTGTATTTCCCAAATGCGCAGACGGTTATGCCGTCGGTCACTCTCCCCTGCCACATGTCACTGTTTCACTCGGTAACTCCTGAGAGGCACGGAATTCTCACTAATACCTATGTGCCGCAGGTGAGGCCGGTCAACGGAATATGCGAAGTCCTGCGCAGGGCGGATAAGAAATGCGCCCTCTTCTACAACTGGGAGGAAATCAAGGATCTGGTGCGCCCCGATTCGCTCGCTTATTCCTGCTATGTTTCGGGCCACGTTTACGGATATGAAAACGCGAATCCGCGCCTTGCAGGTATCGCGAAGGATTATATTGCCTCGGATCTGCCCGATTTCACCTTTGTCTATCTCGGCTGGTCCGATGCGGCGGGCCATAATTCGGGCTGGATGAGCGAAGAATATTTACGCGCGGTGAACGGCAGCTGGGACTGCATTGAAAACATATGCAGAGGCATTCCCGATGACTATACCGTCATCGTAACTGCGGATCACGGCGGCCACGCGAGAACTCACGGCTATGACACGCCCGAGGATATGACGATTCCGGTTATTATCCGCCTGCCGTCAAAAGCAAGCGGCGTCAAGGACGGCGGCAGCATTCTCGACATCGCGCCCACAATCAATTTCCTGCTCGGCGTCGATTCAGATCCCGAATGGGAAGGCAAAATACTTGATATATAAAAAGAGAGGCTGCCTGCGGGCAGTCTCTTTGGTTTCGGGATGCTTTGACTGTTGAAATACACTGCATTTTCGTTTATAATATTATTGTGAATTTCACAAATCCGTTTTTAAGAGGGATAATATGAAAAGAAAAGCAGTAAAGATTGTTTCGGTTTTGCTTGCAATGATTATGCTCACGGGTGCGCTCTGCCTGAATTCCTCCGGCGCGACGGCGGAGACGGTCCGCCAATACGGCAAAGAGGGCGGCTACCTCGCAATCGGCGACAGCATTTCGCGCGGCTGCGGAGCGGACGGCTTCTATATTGACCAGGATAAGGCCGAGGGCGGTCAGTATGATTTATTTGACCTTCGCAACGTTGAGGGCGCTTTCCCGTATTTGATAGCTCAGGCTGTAGGATGCGAGACTCCTTCGGATATTACCGATGAGAGCGGAAATTTCTGGCCCTGCACCTATCCGGGAATGACGGTTGCGATGATGCTCGACCTGCTCGGCGTGGAGGATAATTTCTCCGACACGGCGCTCGATTATCCGTATTATAAGGATATGCTGAAATATTTCGGATATGAGGGCTCGTTTGACGGCGCCGCGAGAGGCGAAAAATATGATGAGGAAACCTGCGCTCAGTGCGGAAAAATCACCGAACTCATTGACAGGGCGAGTTTGATTACGGTTCAGCTCGGTATGGCGGATGTCTTTTACCGCGCATACAGAATCGCGACGAGCGGCGGCTCGCTTGCGGGCGGACTCAGTTTTGATTTAAGCAGCGCCGACGCCATAGCGGACCTCGTATCGGGCGTAATCACGGAGCTTAAATTCAGTGAAAACTACTGGAAGGAATACTATCCCGTTCTCATAAAGACAATCAAGGAGAGAAATCCCGATGCGACGATAGTCATGGTCGGCAATTTCAATCTCGTCTCGGACCTTACCCTATCGGACGACACGCTCGCCCCGCTCGGCTCAGTGCTGACGGCGATAACCTCCTCGATGAATTCCTGCCTTCGCAAGTGGGAGAAGGAATTCGACGTTCTCTTTGCGGATATAAGCAACGCGGAAACGCTCGCGACCGAAAAGGGATGGTCCCTGCTCGGCGATTTCATGGAGAATTCATTTGTGGCGACTCACCCGAGCCAGAACGGCTATAACTATATCACCCGCCAGGTGCTGTCCGTTCTGCCCGAGAAGCAGGAGAGCAAAGACCTCGTTCTCGATATCGGCACTCTCGAAAAGGTCGATTATGTGCTTGTAAACGGCTTTAAAACAGACAACTGGACTCTCGACGGCAGGCAGCTGACAATCCCGGCAACGCCTCTGGTTTTCAATGTGACGATAGCCGCGGAAAACGAAGACGGCAAGCTGACGATGAGAACATATCAGATAGTTTACAAGGCCGATAAGGGCTACACCGCCTACAGAATCTACGGCAACTCCGATGCGTTCGGAATATTCCTCAGGCCGATCAATCTGATAGTCAGCCTCGTGAAAATGATATTTGAAAAGATATCGGAAATCGGACAATAACAATGAAAGATTTTAAGGATTATTACGAATTCACTGTTTTTATCTCAAGAGAATTCCTTAAAAAACACAGAGTTTACAGATATCGAACCAAGAAAATTGAAGAAATGGATGATAAGACCGTCTCAGCTGTCTGCCACTGGTATTGTGAAGAAAACAAGCTGACCGATGAATTCTGTTGCTATAGTGACCGTGAATGGAATAAACAGATGGGTATGGAATATCTCGGCAAGACCATCAAAGTTACCGTTGACAGACCGCTCGGCTCACATCATCCGGAACACAAGGATTTGGTTTATCCCGTAAACTACGGATATTATGAGGGACTGAGTGCTCCCGACGGAGAATGGCAGGATGTTTATATTCTCGGAGTTTACGAAGCTGTCAATTCTTTTGAGGGGAAAGTAATCGCCGTAATTCACAGGCTTGATGACATAGAAGACAAATGGGTTGTTGCTCCCGATGAATACAGTTTTACCAAGGAAGAGATTTTCGAAGCCACAGAGTTTCAGGAAAAATACTATAAGATTGAGATTCTAATGTAGAAGAATTCAGCCCGCAGGATGATTCCTGCGGGCTTTTCGTTCAATAGTCTATGTTTACCGATTTCCATTTGAAAAGATTAAAGAGGAAATTGCCGAAGAACGAGCCGAGTTTACTGAAGAAATCGGTTTTGACATTCAGCGTGAGCGAGGATGAAGCAATTGTGCTTCCGCCCTGCTTTACCTCTATGCTTATGTTCCTCGATGAGGCGGCCTGACCGATATCGGCCGAATATTTATTGCCGTTCACGGCCGCTTCCCTGCCGTCAATATAAACCGACACGCCTTCGGGCACGCTGAGAGTCACGCTGACCGTTACAACGGTCTTATACGGCGCGCTCTTTTCGGCAAATGCCGGAAGACTGAAGCCGGAGCTGCCGGGGTTTTCGGGATTTTCCGGAGGTTTGGTGCTGAATACCGCGTTGAAAGCAAGATCCTCGGCGGGCATTACCGCCGGAACCGCGGGATTCCACCCGACGAAATAATAAGGATAATTCCAGGGAGCTTCGGGTATTTCTATCGTTTCGCCCTCTTTATATTTTGCCGTGAAAACGACATTGCCGTTAGATATAAATCTTACTGTGTATTTCTTTTCAACCGGAGCATCCTCTCGCGGGATTACTGCCTTGCCGAGCCTCATAGCCGGGCAGATTCCGTATAGAGATTCATCGCAGTTCGGATCATAACCGGAGTTTTCCGCATATCCGTTTACACCGACAAAGCATATGCCGTTTCTGTAGCTTGTCGGCGTTCTCAGCATCCACGAAGAGTTACCGTCATATTCACTCTCCTGATTGCCGATTTTATAAGTATAGATGCCCTGGGCCTTCGCGTAGTCGCTGCCTGCGAGCATTCTGTCGGGCGCGTCGCCTGTGGTATTCACACTGAAGCCGAGATCGGGATCGGTTATCTCATCCCAGGAAAGCAGGAATACTTTATTTTCCGTATCCGGCTGATTGTAAACGCCGTAATTGTTTGTGCTGTTTGCCCTGCCTGAGAGAACATAAAAGTGTTTATTGGAGTTAACGGATGTGTCGATATTTGCCTGCTCATCCTCTGAAAAAGCGGTATCCATGAATTCGCCGCCGAGCCAAGCCCTGATTTCGCTGTGCTCATAGTCATTGGTGGCATAGGTCTTTTCGGGGTTACCCCAGATCATGGGGTCACCTATTTCATCGTAACCGTCCTTAAGATTGAAGCTGTTGAACGGGCGGCAGTCGATGATACCGTCGCACATAACAAGCCCCGTTGACGGGTCAAGCACTCTCCATTTAAGGCTCTCATACTTGAACCAGTAAATACCCGGCGCTCTGTAGCCGTTTTTATACTGATTTGAATTATATTCAACCTTGAGATAGGTGTATGCCGGCTTCGGATTATCTATTTTTACCGCCCTGTATTTTTCGTTGCCGTATGTGACATCGGCATATTTCATGCAGTCGGTCGGGTGCATTGCGCCGTCGTCCTGTTCACCCGTATCGCTGCCGTAGTAGCCATAGCTTATCCACATATCGTCTGTGACAAGGGCGCTCAGCGCGGCGATGGTTTCCTCGTCTTTGACTTCGCTCTGCGGATATGAGCCGTATTCGATAATATCGCCCTGCTTGTATTCTCTGAGCCTCAGCACCAGATGCAGAGTGCTCT
>JAFZOE010000326.1 GCA_017552845.1 Clostridia bacterium | reverse complement strand
GAAAGAGTCAGCAAAGAGGAATACGCGGCTCTCAAAGCAAAGAAATCAAAAAAATCCGATTCTGTCGAATCTGCCGAACCGGCAGAGAACGGTGAGGCTGATACTGATATAACAGAAGAAACAGACGAAGACACAGAATTGCAAACAGATAATAAAGTTCAATAATTTTAAGGCGGTTTACAATGGCAAAAATCATAGACGGCAAAAAAATCAGAGATTATAATTTAGCTCTTATGAAGGACGAGGTCGCTGAGCTTAATTCTCAGGGTATTTATCCCTGCCTCGCTGTTATCATTGTCGGCAGCGATCCTGCTTCAAGAGTGTATGTCAATAATAAAAAAGCGGCTTGTGAAAATATAGGTATTATTTCAAGAGAATACGCCCTGCCCGAAGAGACTTCAACCGATGAACTGCTCTCTCTTATAGACGAGCTCAATGCGGATGAAGCAGTCAGCGGTATTCTCTGCCAGCTTCCTGTTCCGAAGCAGATTGATTCGGATGCCGTGCTCGAGAGAATTTCACCCGATAAGGATGTCGATTGCTTCCATCCCGAGAATGTCGGGCGTCTCTCAATAGGAAACGGCGCCATGCTTCCCTGCACTCCTCACGGAGTTATGAAAATGCTTGAATATGAGGGCATAGATCCCGCAGGAATGCACTGCGTTATAATCGGCAGAAGCAATATAGTCGGAAAGCCGATGGCTATGCTTATGACCGCGGCAAACGCAACGGTAACGCTCTGCCATTCAAAGACAAAGAATCTTTCCGAGATGACAAGGAACGCCGATATTCTTATAGCATCTGTCGGCAAGCCGAAATTCGTGACTGCCGATATGGTATCGGAGGGCACAATAGTCATCGATGTCGGTATGGACAGGGACGAAAACGGCAAACTCTGCGGTGATGTTGATTATGTCAATGTCGAACCAAAAGCTTCATATATCACACCGGTTCCCGGCGGCGTCGGACCTATGACAATAACCATGCTTATGCGAAATACTATAACAGCCGCAAAAGAACAGAAAAAGATAAAAAAATAATTGACATTATATTATACTTATGATATAATCCCTAATGCCGCTTGTCAGGGGCGGGTTAGTTATGCCCGGAAATCAGTAAAATGAGCCCGATGACAGCGAGTCTTAAATAAGGAATGGTAATCCTAATGTATGCAATTATCGAAACTGGCGGCAAGCAGTATAAGGTAGAAGCCGGCGACGTTATTTTCGTCGAGAAGCTTGGCGCTGAAGATGACAGCGAATATACCTTTGATAAGGTAATCGCAGTCGGCACCGATGACGGTATCAAAGTCGGTGCTACCTATGTATCCGGCGCAACAGTAGCAGCCAAAGTCGTAAAGAACGGCAAAGGCAAAAAGATCACGGTTATGACCTATAAGCCCAAGAAGAACGAAAAGCGTAAGCTCGGTCACAGACAGCCTTACACCAAGGTTGAAATCTCCGCCATCAACGCATAAGTTTTCATGACTCAGGTCAGGTTTTACATCGATGAAAATCGATTGACGGGCTTTGAAATCAGCGGCCACTCATGCTTCGCTCTTAAAGGTAGCGATATAGTCTGCGCGGCAATCTCCTCGGCAGCAATTATGGCTGCGAATACGATAACCGAGGTAATCGGCGACAGAGCCGATATTTCCGAAAAGGATGGTTATCTGAATTTCAGACTTATTGATTCAAACG
>JAFZOE010000325.1 GCA_017552845.1 Clostridia bacterium | reverse complement strand
TGCGGCGGGCAGTCCCAGCAGTCGGCCGATCGCTTTGACCTCCTGCACCGTCAGGTGGGAGCAAGGGGAAAAATCACCGGCGCAATCGCCGTAACGGGTGGAATACCCCACCCAGTCCTCCGAGAGATTGCAGGTGTTCGCGACCCTGCCGTTGTTGCTCTGGGAGACGGCGTAGAGGGCTGCCATCCTGATTCTCGGGGGCAGGTTTATGCGGCTCTGGTCCGAGAGCTCAAACGGAACGCTCTTTGTCAGGCCCTCGACCGCGTCCTTGATATTCACGACGAAACGGCGGATGCCGAGATGGTTCACAAGCAACTCTGCCATATCGATATCGTGCTGCTCGCCGCAGGGCATGAGAACGCCGATAACCCTGTCTTTTCCGAGCGCCTCAACGCAGAGAGCGGCGACGATGGAGCTGTCCTTGCCGCCGGAAATGCCGACCACGGCGTTGCAGTCCGGGCCGTTTTCCTCAAAGAACTTTTTTATCCATTCAACACAGTCGTTTTTGATTTTCACAGCGTCAAACATTGAATTCACCTCATATTACGTCAATCTGGCAGCTTCTCATCGTCTCGAGGGCTGCCTCGTGTTTTCCGGGGGTAACGCCCGCGCAGCAGGCGGAATCAACAGATATCTTCATTTCGGGGAAGGCGGCCTTGACTATCAGCACATTGCTGACAACGCAGATATCGGTGCAAAGGCCGATGAACTCCGCCTCAAAATCTTCGCCCTGCGCCGCCACCTCAATCAGGCGCGGCAGTTCGAGCGAGCCGAAGGTGCCTTTTTCGGTGTAAACCGCGTCTTTGCCCTCGAGCGCCGATTTGATTTCGCCGTTGATTTCCCGGCCGGGAGTGCCTTTGATGCAGTGCTCAACCGGCAGTTTCCTGCCCTCGGCGGTCTGCAGATAGTTCTCTCCATGCGTGTCGAGAGTGGCGAAAATTTTTCCGTCAAATGCGCGTATTTTCTCAGCTGCGGCGGGGACAATCGCCTGCGCCTCGGGTGAGCCGAGAGAGCCGTCGATGAAATCCTTCTGCATATCGACGACTACGAGAAATTTTTTCATTTCATCACCTCTTATTTAATCTTTCCTATGCGCTCATAGAGCCTGTCGGCCTTCGCGCACCATTCTTCAAACCCCTCGGGAGTTTCGGGGTAATTCTTATAGTGAATCATGATTTCCGCGGCGTTTTTCAGCGAATTCACGCACGCCTTGACGGTCGCTTTGCTTATCTCCTTTTTGCCGATTCCCGAAACGAAAGCGCCGAACGCTTTAAGCAGGGCCTTCGGGGGAACGGATGCGCCGGTCAGCGCGTTGAGAAGCTCATCCGAAATCAGCCCGCTTTTGAATACATATTCAAATTCCTCAAAGCTGACCGCGTTGATAACTCCGACCAGCATCGCCCTGAGCATCGCGAATTCCGCGCCCTGAGTCGAATTGTATTCGCGGTTGATGCGCCAGAGCGCGTATTTTGAGGTGTCGCCGATTTTGAAGGCTCTGTCGATGGCCGCGGCGGCGATTTTCAGCATATATATCGATGAGGTCACGCCCTCGCCGTTGACGGATTTCGTAAGGCACCCCGCGTCGCCCGAAACGATGAAATTATCGGCGACCAGCGAATGCATGTTTCTCGTATAAGGGGTGCGCCCCATTTCGACTTTGACAAGCTCGTATTCGGGCAGGGGCACGGTCTTTTCCATCTCGGCATACATCCGCTCCGCGTATTCAAACGAGTGGCAGGCGCCGATGCCGATTATCGCGCCCCCGGGGTCCGCGCAGGGTGCGATCCAGGCCTTGTAATTCGCCCAGAAGGTCGAGCCGTCAAGATAATCTTCTTTGTTTTTCAGCTTCACATAGCGCAGGATGACATAGAACATATCCTCGTCGCCGAGCGAATATTTCTCGATTCCGGAGCCGTCGGGCAGAGTCGTGCGAGCCGCGGCGGTTATGCCCGAGCAGTCTGCTGTAATGCGTGCCTGAGCGGTCTTTTCCTCGCCGCCCTGAATATATTTCACGCCGTTTATCCTGCCGGCTTTGTCGAAGGTCAGCGAGACGAATTCGGCTTCATATTCAATCTGAGCTCCCGCCTCAATTGCGCGGTCGTTCATCAGCAGGGTGTATTCGTGAAGATGCAGGCCGACCACGTGATTTGTCTGCAGTTTCGCATACAGACAGCGCGGGTCCGCGATGAAATTCTTTTCGAATTCAAACGCCCATTCGATATCGCCCTCAACGGGGCGCGGAAGGCCGAGGCGCGCGAATTCACGCTCCTCGATATGGAAAATATCGTATTTCGAGCCGGTCTTGTCGCGGGAATTCTTTTCAATCACAAGCACGCTGTGCCCGCGCTTCGCAATCTCACGCGCGAGATACGCGCCCGAAGTGCCCGCGCCGATAATGACAAGATCGTATTTTTTCATGATTTCATCTCATTTCGGATTTATTGAATTATCACATATTCATCCTGCGCGGCGGGCCTGACGATGACGGGCAGACCGCGGCGGTAAAGG
>JAFZOE010000324.1 GCA_017552845.1 Clostridia bacterium | reverse complement strand
TAATCTTCTGCCGCCGCGAAGGCCCATGACGGAGGAATTGTTGATGATGACTCCGCTCATTTTTTCCTTCATATAGGGAACTACTCTTCTTGTCACATTGAAGGGGCCCTTGAGGTTGATATCAATCATCGCGTTCCATTCATCGTCGGTCATTTTATCGACCTCGGCGTAGGCGCAGATGCCCGCGTTATTGAAGAGAATATCGATTTTGCCGAATTCGTCAATTGTCTTTTTGACCGCGGCGGTAACAGCCTCGTCATCGCGCACATCGCCCGCGCAGATTACGCATTTTCTGCCGAGCGCCTCGACTTCTTCTTTAAGTGATTTGAGTTCGTCGCTCGTGCCGAATTCATATGCGGGGTATTCGATTTTTTTTGCAACGTCAAATGCCGATATATCCGCGCCCTCTTTTGCGAATGTGAGTGCGGTTGCTCTGCCCTGACCGTGCGCCGCGCCGGTAATGAACGCGACTTTTCCTTCAAATTCAGCCATCTTTACTCCTCCGTTTTCCTGTCGTTTATGTAGTTATAAAGCACTTCGTCGAGCGGGACCTTCGCCACGGTATTGAAAAGGTTCGTGGCATACATAATTCCCGCGAATGCAATCAGCGTGACAATCTGCTTATCGGTATAGTTTTCCTTGAGCTTATCATAGATTTCGTCGTCAATCGTGTGGGGATTCTGAGTAATCTGCGCGCCGAAATCAAGCAGGAGCTTTTCCGTTTCGTTGAGCTCGAGATTATCGGGATCCTCGCCCGCGTCAATCAGGATTTTCCTGAAGAAAGTGCCGCAGATGAGGCAGGTGTTGCCGGTTGAAATCGCGTAGGAGAATATCGTCATCGCCCTCTCGCCGAATACGGGAACGAGCTCGTCATAGAGGGTATACCATTCCATATACGCCTTGAAGGACGGCACATCCTGAAGGAGAGTGCGCTTCATATTCGTGATTCTGCCGTGTTTTTTAATCTGGTCGTCATACTCCGCCTTAACTTCGGGCGAAGAAGTTTCATATTCTGTCATCGGTAAATATGCCATATTTTCCGCCTCCTTTTACGCAACTAATTTTATTACAACGCACCTGCATTGTCAAGTGAAACGCCCTATAAAAATATGGTTGAATTGAAGGGCGGAAATGTTATATAATGAAAGCATAAAATCAGCGACCGGAGGCGCATTATGGATATACTCAGACGCAGAATTTTCAATGCAATCGGCAAAATTATAACAAAACTTCCGAATGATACCAGTCAGACCTCAACGGAAGGGGAGAATCTTGTAAGCTATGATTTCCCCGAAATGTCTGAGCTCTGCCGCAGGGCGGGCGCGGAAGGAGCGGTTCTGCTCAAAAACAAAGACAGCGTTCTTCCGCTTTCGGCGGATGACAGGATCGCCGTATTTTCAAGGCTTCAGAACGACTGGTTCTATACCGGCTACGGCTCGGGCGGCGATGTCAATGCGCCCTATTATGTGAGCCTTATTGACGGCCTGCGAAACGCCGGAGTCAAGATTGACGAAACGCTTGCCGGCAAATACGCGGAGTTCAGCAAAACAAATCCGCCCGACAAGGGCTTCTGGGCCCACTGGCCGACAAATCAGATTGAAATGCCCGTTCCCGCCGAAGAGGTTAAAGCCGCTGCTTCCGTAAATGACAAGGCGGTAATGATAATCGGCAGGTCCTCCGGCGAGGATATGGAAAACCGCCTCGAAAAGGGGAGCTGGTTCCTTACAAATCAGGAGAAAAAACTGCTCAACGATATCACTTCTGCATTTGATAAGGTCATCCTGATTCTCAACTGCTCGAATATAATCGATATGTCCGAAATTGCGGCTTACGGCGATAAGATTTCGGCGATTCTCTATGTCTGGCAGGGCGGTATGGAGAGCGGCAATGCCGTTGCAGATGTGCTGACCGGCGTTTATCCTCCATGCGGAAAACTCGCTGACACAATAGCCGTGAATTACAAGGCATATCCGTCTTCAAATGATTTCGGTTCAAAGAACTACAATAACTATACCGAGGATATCTATGTCGGCTACCGCTGGTTTGAGACCTTCGCGAAGGATAAGGTGCTCTATCCCTTCGGTTTCGGCCTCGGCTATACGGAATTTGAGTTCTCAAAAACTAAATTCACAAAGCTCAAAGACAGCGTGAAAATCACCTTTACCGTCACGAATACGGGCGGTTTCAAAGGAATGGAGACTCCTCAGATTTATTTTGAAGCGCCTCAGGGAAAACTCGGCAAACCCGCCCGCGCACTTGCATCCTTCTGCAAAACGAAGATGCTTGAACCGGGCGAGAGCGAAGATTTTCAGGTTAAAATCCCGCTCAGAGAGCTCGCTTCGTATGATGACAGGGAAAGATTTTCATATATTCTCGAAAGCGGCGTATATGCTTTTTATCTCGGCAGCGATGTCCGCTCTGCGGGAAAATGCGGCGAATTCGCCCTCGATGAAGACTTAATCACAGAGGAACTGACGCAGTGCGCCGCTCCGGATACGCAGTTCCTGCGCCTTGTCAATGACGCGGGCAAGATAAAATATGAACAGGCGCCGATGAGAAAGAATTCGCTGAAGGATAAGATTTCCGCGAATCTTCCGCCCGCCCCCGGCGTTTCATATATCAAGAAATGCACCTTGAAAGATGTCAAAGAGGGTAAAGCAACTCTCGATGAATTCGTTATGACGCTCTCGCCCGATGACCTTGAGGCAATCAGCCGCGGCGACTATACTATGAACAGCCCGCTCGGCGCATCGGGAAACGCGGGCGTTTACTGCGGAGTTACGCAGTCCCTCAGGGATAAGGGCGTGCCCGCAATCACATTCACCGACGGTCCCTCCGGCATACGCCTGAATAATATTGCTTCGCTGATTCCGATAGGCACCTGCCTTGCCTGCTCGTTTGATACAGCGCTGATTGAGGAATTATACACGCTCATCGGCAGAGAAATGAAGCGCCTCGGCTCGCAGGTCATAGCGGGCCCCGGCATGAATATTCACCGCAATCCGCTCTGCGGCAGAAATTTCGAGTATTTCTCGGAGGATCCGTATCTGACCGGAAAGGCCGGAGCCGCGGCGGTCAGGGGAATCCAGTCAAACGGCGTGGGCGCGTGCCCGAAGCATTTCGCCTGCAACAATCAGGAGACCAACCGCACCCACAATGACTCCCGCCTCTCCGAGAGGGCGCTCAGGGAGATTTATCTCAGAGGCTTTGAAATCTGCGTTAAGGAGTCTCAGCCGCTGAATATCATGACCTCATATAACAAAATCAACAGCGTCTGGGGACATTATCACTATGAGCTTGTGCGCGATATCCTGCGCGGAGAATGGGGCTATGAGGGCTGCGTTATCACAGACTGGTGGATGCGCCAGTCATATTCGCCCGAATTCCCGATTATCCGCGATCAGGCCTACAGAGTCCGCGCAGGTGTCAATATACTGATGCCCGGCGGCGAGCGCGGCGGAAAACGCGAGAGCGACGGCACTCTGCTTGAAACCCTAGGCAAAAACGGCGGAATCACTCTCGGTGAAATCCGAGAAAATGCGAAATACATTCTGCAGTTTGCGATGAATTTTGTTGAATAGCAAAAAGAAAAGTCCCTCGTTTGAGGGACTTTTAATTATGCTTTTTTCTTTTTCTCTTTATGCACGATTATCGGCTCCGCGGCGTCTGTCACGCAGTCCGCCGTGATGATGATTTTTTCAATCGTATCATCGGAGGGAACGTCATACATGAGGTTCATGAGCGTTTCTTCGACTATCGAGCGCAGGCCGCGCGCGCCGGTCTCTTTTTTGATTGTCTTTTCGGCAATCGCTTCAAGCGCCGAATCATCGAGCACAAGCTCAACGCCGTCGAGCAGGAAGAGCTCCTGATACTGCTTGGTAAGCGAATTTTTCGGCTCTTTGAGAATCTTGACAAGCGCATCCTTGTCGAGCGAACTCAGAGTCGTGATAACCGGCAGTCTGCCGACAAGCTCGGGGATAAGGCCGAATTTCACGAGGTCCTGCTGAACCGCTTTTGCGATAAGGTTTTCTTTCTCAAATTCGGATTTGCTCTTTACATCCGCGCCGAAGCCGAGCGCCGAGCCGGCAACTCTCTTTTCGATAATCTTTTCGATTCCGTCAAATGCGCCGCCGCAGATGAAGAGAATATTCGAGGTGTCAAGCTGGATGAATTCCTGCTGCGGATGTTTTCTGCCGCCCTGCGGAGGAACATTTGCGCTTGTGCCTTCAATGATTTTAAGAAGTGCCTGCTGAACGCCTTCGCCGCTGACATCCCTTGTGATTGAAGGATTCTCGCTCTTTCTGGCAATCTTATCAATCTCGTCGATATAGATAATGCCTCTCTCGGCTCTCTCTATATCGAAATCCGCCGCCTGAATAAGGCGGAGCAGGATATTCTCAACATCCTCGCCCACGTAGCCGGCCTCGGTGAGGGTTGTGGCGTCCGCAATGGCGAAAGGAACATCGAGAATCTTCGCAAGAGTCTGGCAGAGCATAGTCTTACCGACGCCGGTGGGTCCGAGCATCAGAATATTTGATTTCTGAATCTCAACATCGGAATCCCTGACGGCGCTGATGCGCTTATAGTGATTGTAAACCGCAACGCTCAGAGCAATCTTTGCTCTCTCCTGGCCGATGACATATTCATCGAGCCGGTCCTTGATTTCGTGGGGCTTCGGGAGGTCTTCAAAAGCCGCTTTGTCGCGCGCTCTGCTGCCTCTTTCGCTCTCAAGGACGGAGTTGCACAAATCAACGCATTCGTTGCAGATATAAACTCCGTTGCCCCCGTTTATGAGGGTGCGGACCTGATTCTGCGCCTTGTGGCAGAAGGAACAGGTCGGAGTATTTGTGCGTTTATCGTCGTCTTTAGGCATAGTATCTCTCCCGGTAATTATCTGTGAGCAATAACTTTGTCAACAAGTCCGTATTCCATTGCCTGCTCAGCGGTAAGCCAGTTGTCTCTGTCGGTATCGACCGCGATTTCGTCACTGGATTTGCCCGTATTCTCGGCAAGAATTTTGTTGAGTTTTTCTTTTATACTGAGGATATGGTCGGCGGCAATCTTCATATCTGATGCCTGGCCCTGCATACCGCCGAGCGGCTGATGAATCATAACCTCGCTGTTGGGAAGGGCAAGGCGCTTGCCCTTTGCGCCCGAAGAGAGAAGAAATGCGCCCATCGAAGCAGCCATACCCATGCAGATGGTGGAAACATCGCATTTGATATACTGCATTGTGTCATAAATCGCCATGCCCGCGGTGACCGAGACTCCGGGGCTGTTGATATAGAGATAGATATCCTTATCCGGATCCTGGCTCTCGAGGAAAAGAAGCTGGGCTACCACCAAACTTGCAGTAACGTCATTGACTTCGTCGGAGAGCATAACGATTCTGTCGTTGAGAAGTCTTGAAAAAATGTCGTATGAGCGTTCGCCGTGACCGGTCTGCTCAATAACATACGGAATAGAAAATGGCATAATTCAAACCTCTTTCGTAATTATTCTGCGGATTCTTCCGCTTTTTCTTCCTTCGGCTTGGGTGCAACCGCTACTGCGGTGTCGATGACGAGCTTCGCGGCCTTCTGTCTCTTGAGCTGGCCTTCAACTGCGTCGACGGGAACGATTTCCTTGATTTTTTCGACATCGAGCTTATACTGCTCGGCCATGTCGGCATATTCCTTGTCGATTTCCTCTGCGGGAATCTCAAAGTTCTCAAGCTCAACTATCTTTTCGATTGCAAGCTCGTATTTGACGTCGTTCACGGCGCGCTCTCTCATCATCTTCTCATAGGATTCTCTGTCGAGACCCATGTAGCTAAGATACATATCAAGGTCGAGGCCCTGCTGACGGACTCTGTTTGCGAAGCCGTCGATGTTTTCCTTCGCCTTGTTGTCATACATAACTTCGGGAATTTCGCCCTCAACATTGTCGCAGAGTTTTTCGATGACCTTATCCTCGAAAGCGTGCTGATAGCTCTCTTCCTTATGGGCGGCAAGATCGCTCTTTACGCCCTCTCTGAGCTCGGCAACGGTATCGTAATCCTGATCCTTTGCGAATTCATCGTCAAGCTCCGGAATCTCCTTGAATTTGATTTCGTGAAGCTTGATTTTGAATACAGCTTCCTTGGAGGCAAGCTCGGGAGCATAATCCTCGGGGAAGGTTACGTTGATATCGAATTCCTCGCCGATGCTGTGGCCGATAATCTGATCCTCGAAGCCGGGGATGAACTGGCCGTCGCCGATGGTGAGCGAATATTTCTCTGCTTTGCCGCCGTCAAATGCGACGCCGTCAACGAAGCCTTCGAAGTCGATGATGGTGATATCGCCCTTCTGAACCGGTCTGTCGTCAACGTCTACAAGACGCGAGCCTCTGTCAAGCATATATTTGATTTCGCCGTCGATTTCCTCATCGGTAACCTCGACGATTTCTTTTTCGGCTTCAATTCCCTTATACTGCTTGAGGGTGATTTCGGGTTTTACTGTTACCTTGAAGGTGAAATTGAGACCTTCGGTGACGTTCATTGTCTTGACATCGAGATCTCTGGGCTGGTCAACGGGTTCGATGCCCGCCTCTTTATAAGCCGCTTCAACTTCTTTGGGGAAGATTGCTTCGAGAGCATCCTCATAGAAGAAATCCTCGCCATACATGGATTCGATGAGGTGCTTGGGAGCCTTGCCCTTGCGGAAGCCGGGAATCTGGATTTTCTTTCTGTTTGCGAAATAGGAATCCTGAACGGCCTTCTTGAAATCGTCTGCGGAAACGCT
>JAFZOE010000323.1 GCA_017552845.1 Clostridia bacterium | reverse complement strand
CGGAATTCCGTTTTGATTTCGAATGTTATATCCTCGGTGGTGACGAGCAGATTTCTGCCCTCTTCCTCCACCTTGAATTCGCCTGCGGGAAATCTGCGGAACCAGACCGCATAGCTCGCGTCATCGGTGAAATGACCGCTTTCCACGCGGATAAGGCGCGATGTGAGATAGGTGATTCTCACATCCTTATTCTGCCAGATCTGGCTTTTATCGGCAACCGGTTCCGTCTTTGCTATAAGTGAATTTTTCAGCATGAAATCACTCCCTGAAGGAATATATATCTATCATACCATATTATCCCGAAAATACAAATGGTTTTTATAAAAAACACGGTTCGCGAAGTTACATATCCGAGGCAATATGTATATATCAAATATATTTAATATATTATTATTGATTTATTCTTTTTTTGTTGGTATAATTTATACTGTATAATTGTTTATAATGGATAATTATTTTCAACATTCGACCATATACTTTGTTTATAATTCACGGGAGGTAAAACTATGAAGATGACCAAAAAGATTATTTCGGTCACCCTGACCGCGCTGCTGGTATTCGGCGCATGTGTATGCGGAATGCCCGGTATCATGCAGACGGCTTTTGCGCTCGGCAGTCAGAAGAGTGCAAGCACGCGCAGCAGTGATCTTACTTTCGTTGTTCCGGAGGCTGTTTACCTCACCCCGGATGCGAGATCGTGGAGCATATCAACAGCCTCCACGTTCCAGTATTATGTAAATAACAGTTCAGACGGTTCCGTTCTCACAGAGGTTGCCCAGACCACGGGCAAAATCTATTATAATCTGAGCGGGGCAGGCAACGGCACGCTTTCCTATACTTTCCTTGACAAGAGCTTCAATACTTTGAGCGGAGGCTCCGTCAGCCTGAGCAGTTCAACAGTCAATAACAACAGCTATGTCAATATCACGGGCGGCACATCGCCTTCGCTTGCGAGCACGGTTACCGGCTGTTACCTGCGCTGGACTCTGTCATTTACCGAAAACGGCATAGCAAAAAAGGCTTATGCATATACTTATATTTACAAGCCCTATACCATTCCCATTGCCGCCGGTGCGCTTGCCGGCACCGGAACTTCGAGCGGCGCAAACTGGGCAGGTACTCTTACCTGGCTTTCCGGTATGCACGGCATCAATGTCGGCGCAATGCCCGATTATTCATATTCCAGCAGCCTTGACAGCTACGAAGAGAACAACTATCTGAAATTCACCCAATTTGCCGCATTCACCAGCAAATCAAATACCGCTCGCGTGGGCGGGACCAATGTGACGAGCACTACCCAGGGCGTAGCTTCGTCAAGCTGGGCAGGTCACGATACAAGCAAATCGGGCGACAACCGCTATGTTTCTTATGCAAACACCAGCGGCACCGCACAGAGCTATGCCTATGTGCTCAAGGGCAGCAACACTTCACCCTCCTCATATAATAACGGGTCGTCCGATACAAGCCAGAACTGGGGAATTCAGAATACAACCTTTGCTAAATACAGAGGCAACAATAAAGATATCGTTGTCAAAGCCGTTGCGAAATCAACCGGCGATATCGCTGTTGATATAAGCCGGTATAACAATCTCAATCAGATTCCGAATCTTGCCGTCGGTCTCTCGGTAACATCCGATGAATCCTGCACGGACGGAACAGGCCACTGGTGGATTGCAGATATGTCCGAAACGACTTTTGCCCACAGAAGCACATGGTACAAGACAGATGAAGACGGCCTGAGGCCGACCGCAATGGAACGCGACTATATCTTTGCCGGTCAGGGCAATGACTGGCATACCAGAAGCTATGATACAAACGAAGGAATCCGCTATGCGGGTGCCTGGAACAGAACAATTCTCAATGTTGCCGGCACAAGCCAGTATTACTATATTAAAACCTGTTACGGCAACTCCGAAAAATCAGCCGGCAGCTGGTATGATGCGAATGCCTGCGGTTATGTTGGTCTTAATGTCCATTGCTATGATAAATCCGTCCTTCGCGCCGCTGTTCAGCAGGCAATCAAAAAGATGCCTGCGCTCGGCGTCAACGGAATCAGCGGAAATAACATTACAAGCTGTTACTTTGAAGCTGATAACAACTATAAGTGGAACACGTTCCAGGCAGCATTTACAGCGGCATGCAAAGAGCTCGGCAAGGTTGACGGAGCTCCTTCGAGCGATCTGAACGTTCTCGCAAACGATCTTTATAATGCGATGAATGCGCTTCGCACCCACTATGAATTCAGCGCAAACGGCGGCTCTCTCTCGGTAGCCCAGGAGGGCTATGTCACAGTCGGCCTCAATCAGTATGCGACGGTTACCGCAAGCACAACGGCAACCCGCAATGGCTACACCTTCAAGGGATG
>JAFZOE010000322.1 GCA_017552845.1 Clostridia bacterium | reverse complement strand
GGTGCCGAAGCGACGGGCGAAGCCGACCCGGCAAATCTCATCGCAGAGCTCAAAGACGATATCTGCACTATAGACGATTTCATCAATTTCACTCAGAGCGACTACTGCCTGAATATGAACGACGAGGTCGTCGCTCAGCTCATGCAGAAGCAGGGTGAGGAAGCGAAAGCGAACGGCGCAACAACCTGCCTCTGCCCCGGCTGCACCAAGGCTGCCGCAATCCTCGCGGAGCTTACAGAATAAGAAATTCCGCCGCCTCGCAGAAAAACTGTGAGGTGTTTTCGATTTATGACGTGTAATAAGTGAAAGAGAGCAAAGGAGTGTTTGCTTTGGAAAACGGTGCCGACGCGTATCGCCGTTTTCTTGAAGGCGACGAAAAGGGCCTTGAAGAAATAATAACCGAATATAAAGACGGGCTGATTCTCTATCTCAACGGCTATGTCTCGAATCTTGACCTCGCCGAGGAACTTGCCGAGGATACCTTCGTGCGCCTTTTCACAAAGAAGCCGAAGAACAAAGGCGGAGCGTCTTTCAAGACCTGGCTCTATACGATAGGCAGGAATATCGCGCTCGACGCTCTCCGCAAAATGAAACGTAGGCGCGAGGAACCGCTTGAAACGCACTACGACCTCGCCGATGAAGCGAATCTTGAAGAGAATTATATCCGCGGGGAAAGAAAAATCGCGGTTCACAGAGCGATGAACAATCTCAGGGCCGAATACAGAGAAGTGCTGTGGCTCACATATTTTGAGGGCCTGAGCAATAAAGAAACGGCGGAAATCCTGAAAAAGAAGGTCCACGCAGTTGAGGCGACGCTCAGCAGGGCGAGGGCCGCACTGAAAAAAGAACTTGAAAAGGAGGGCTTTATCTATGAAAACGAGTGAAGAAATGTCAAAGAGCGTAATGGAAAAAGTCCGCGCCTATGAAGTTCACAAGGCGGCAGTCAGAAAGAGAGTAACCGCAGTTTCGGTAACGGCCGCCGCGCTTGCAGTATGCATTGTCGCCGGCGCTGCCGCGAGCGGAAATCTGCGCCTCGGCAGGGCAAAATCCGCCGACAACGCGGTCAGGGAAGAATATGATCTCGAATACGGCGGGGGCGTCGATTACGAAGCCGACGCAACAGAGAGCATTGAACACGCCGGAGAATATTCGGCTTCGGATTCGAAAACGAACGGCAAAGACGCCAACGGAGCGGGAATCGGCAATGACACCGCATTTTGCAGCCATGTATTCGGATATCATGCAATTGACGGGTGGCTGCTTGATTATGCTGATAAAATCAAACCGGAATCCTCTCAAAGATTCATCGAATTGTTCGGTAAGACTGAGGACTGCAACAGAAGGTTCTTTATGGATTATTACGGTATTCCAAAAGAAAATTATTGGGAAATATATGACAAGAATTTTATTACCGAAAATCCAGATTGTTATGATAAAGAACTGTATAATCCGGATATCTGGTTTTCTGATGATTATTACAAGAATCCGTTGTTTGTTCAAGAAGGGAAAACTGCGCCGGAGGAAAACAGCGTTATCATCAGGCCGGAAGGAGATGCGATTCATACCGACAGATATTTTACAATCTGCGAATCCCTTATAGATTTTGTCGGTGAAGAGGAATTCAATGAATTCAGGAACAAATACGGCGGAACAGCAGATTTCAATATTCTGAAATTCATTGATGAATTCAATATATCAAAAGAAGACTTTAAGAAATGCACCGAAACACAGCTCCTTGCAACTTATGGTATCTATAATACGGATTATGTTTACGGCACACCTGAAATGCAGAAAGAATACTTTGAGAAGCATATCATTACCAAATGAATAAAAGCTTAAGAAAAGAAATAACGATTTACGCCGCGTTTGCCCTGATACTGCTCGTTTCCGAGATTCTTATCGGAAAATACGCTCACGGTTTTGTGAGGGGCAGCGTCGGGGATGTGCTCGTTGTTATACTGATGTTTTCACTCGCGAGAATCATATTCACCCGAAAGCCGAAGCTTCTGCCGCTCTTTGTTTTCGCGTTTGCCGTTATCATTGAAATTCTGCAGTATTTCGATTTTGTTTCGCTTATCGGGATGAAGGATAACCGCATTGTTTCAATCGCGCTCGGCGGCACATTCTCCTTCGGCGACATCGCCTGCTACGCCGCCGGCACGGCAATATGCTTCGGGATTGACGCGGCGGTAAAAAAGATAATCGGAAAATAAAAACAAGCTCCCCGTGAGGGGAGCTTTTATATTTCGTTTTATTCTTCGTCGCTTATGCCCGTATAATATCCTGCGAGGGTGCGGGTGAGGGCGCGGCAGATATCCGTGAACATATATTCCTCATACTGCTCTTTTCTCTCGACGCTGACGGAAACTCCCGAGGAGCCCGCAATATCGGGAAACACCTTCCTTCCGTCGCCGCTTACCTTTATATAGTCGTCATCGGAATATCCTTTTTCGCCGAGTTCGAGGAGCTGATTTCTGATATCCTCACATTCCGCATAGGTTTCGCTGATGAGATATGAGAGAAGGTAGATGGAGTCGCCGCCCGGCACTGAGCTTTCGAATTCGCCGAGGATGCGGCAGATTTCCTCCCACTGCATGATCTTTTCGTTCTCTTCGCTTATCGTGAAAGCGGGCTTGCTGCCGCTCTCATCGGGCGTATAGAGCCTGTTTATCTCGGAGAAAACGCTCATCATTTCAAGTATATCATCGCGCATGTTTTCGTATTCCCTCTCGAGCTGGCAGAGGGAATACAGCTTTTTATACAGCGTATCGGATTCTTTTACAAGCGGCGCGAGCCTCTCTTTCGCCCTTTCGTTTACGGATTCCGCCCTGTCTCTCCAGCTGCTCGCCTTCGCGATATCAAATGAAGCGAGCTGGGTTGAATACTCTGCGTTTATGTCGCTCCTCAGGTCGATATAATCCCTGAGAATTCCGCCTTTTTCTCCGCCTATCATGTGAGAGATTGCGCGTGCTGTATCGTAATTGCCGCCGTTCATGCAGCGAACCGCGTAATTCGTAACCGCCGATTTCCCGAATATCAGGAAAAGCACAAGCAGAATAAGCAGGGGCGCGCCGATACAGACCGCTGCAATTATCGGCTTGCGGCGGCTTGAAACGGTATCGGTTTTTATACCTGCTTTTCTCATCTGCTCTCCTTAATCAAATGAATATCTTTGAGTTACTATTATAGCATATTCCTGACGGAAAACAAACTGTTTTTGTTTTTTACTTTGAATTTGCGACGTCGAGCACCTTTTCAATCAGGGTAAGGTTATCCTCGCCGTCCTTGAGACTTATTGAAAAATAAGGCTTTCCGCCGCCGGGGCTGAATCTGACCCTGCCGCCGAACTGAGAGAGAATTTTCTGAACAGCCTCGCGCTCGAGCTCGTCCGCTTTGAAGACGATTCTTCCGCTCTCGGATGAAATCTCATATACTCCGATTTTCGCCGCCTTGAATCTGACGGTCGAAATCCTGATGAGCCCGAGCACCGATTTCGGCGGCTCGCCGAAGCGGTCGATAAGTTCATCGGTCACGTCAAGCGCGTCGTCGCTGCTCCTTATATCCGCGATTCTGCGGTAAATCTGCAGGCGCTGGGGCACGCTTGAAATATAGCTCTCGGGAATATGCGCGTTTATCGGCAGGTCAATGAGGCAGTCCTTCTCGGGCTCCTTCGGCTTTTCGCCCTTCTCTTCCGCTATTGCGCGTTCAAGAAGTTTTATATACATATCGTAGCCGACCGATTCCATCTGCCCGTGCTGGCTCGCGCCGAGTATATTGCCCGCGCCTCTGAGCTCGAGGTCGCGCATAGCTATATGGAAGCCCGAGCCGAATTCGGTGAATTCCCTGATGGCTTCAAGGCGTTTCTCGGCGATTTCGCTGAGCTGTTTGCCGCGCGTGAAAGTGAAATAAGCGCTCGCCCTTCTCGATGATCTGCCGACTCTGCCTCTTATCTGATGAAGCTGTGCCAGGCCCATTCTGTCGGCGTTTTCGATAATCAGCGTGTTTACATTCGGAACATCGACGCCGGTTTCGATTATCGTTGTGCATACAAGAATATCGATTTCACCGTCGAGAAGGCGCCTCCATACTTCGCTGAGCTCCGTCTCATTCATCTTGCCGTGGGCTACTGCGACTCTCGCCTCTGGCAGAGCCTTGATAATTTCCGCCGCCTTGCGCTCGATTGTTTCAACTTTATTGTAAAGATAATAAACCTGGCCGCCGCGGCGCAGTTCCTGCTCCATTGCCTCGCAGAGCACCTGAGGATTATGCTCGATAACATAGGTCTGGACCGGCTGTCTGTCCTGCGGAGCCTCCTCGATAACCGCCATATCGCGGATGCCCGTCATCGCCATATTGAGAGTGCGCGGAATCGGGGTCGCGGTCAGAGTCAGCACATCGACCGCCGGATAGAGCGATTTGAGTTTCTCCTTCTGAGCCACGCCGAAGCGCTGCTCCTCATCGACGATTATCAGCCCGAGATGTGCGAATTTCACATCATCCGAAATCAGGCGGTGGGTGCCGACGGCGATATCGATACTGCCGCGCCTGATACCGAGCAGGGCTGAATCGATATCCTTCTTCGAGCAGAAACGCGAGAGCATCGCCGTTTCAATCGGGAAGCCGTCGAATCTCTTTAGAATTGTCTGATAATGCTGAAGCGCGAGAATCGTGGTCGGCACGAGAATCGCCGCCTGCATACCGTCCGCAACGCATTTGAAAACCGCGCGCAGGGCGACCTCGGTTTTGCCGAAGCCGACATCGCCGCAGAGCAGCCTGTCCATGGGATATGGCTTCTCCATATCGCGCTTTATCTGCCTTATGCAGCGCAGCTGGTCCTCTGTCTCCGCGTATTCGAAACGCGATTCAAAATCGCTCTGCATATCGATATCGGGCGAGAAGGCGTGGCCCTGAATTTTCAGGCGCTTTGAATAGAGCTCGATGAGCTCCTTCGCCAT
>JAFZOE010000321.1 GCA_017552845.1 Clostridia bacterium | reverse complement strand
TGCGTGAATTACTTCTTTAATAATGTCCGTAAGGTTTTCGATATCCGGCAGGAAGTTTATATGCAGGACAGGATCAAATGCGTTGCGAAGCTCTCTCTCGGCAGATGAAGCGAGCTCCATGGCTGCTATACCCGAAACACCCGTATCCGTAAAAAGTATTTCACCGGATGATTTATATTCAGTATATTTACCCTCAAGAATGAGCTCAACACCCGATGCTCTCAGGCCCTTGAGAGATTTCACTTTTTCGGGCTCTGAATTCAACGGAACCAGCGCAGGAACAGTCGGCGTAAGCTTATGTCCGAGATCTTTGGCAAGCTTCAGCGCACTGCCGTCGCTACCCTGGGATGATGACGATTTTCCACCGCCGGCAAGAATGAGTTTATCGCATTTATACTCTCCGTTCAAAATGAAACAATCGTCCTGCTTTTCGATTTTTGAAATATCGGTTTCGGTGATAATATCAATACCGGGTTTATCGGCGCCAAATCGAAGTGCGTCAAGCACGGAAGCCGCGGCGTTGCTGCGCGGATAGACACGCCCTTCGGAATCGGAGAACGTCAACATACCCAAAGAGGCGAAGAATTCAACCACCTTTTCGGGAGGATATTTATTCAATGCCTTATCGGCAAAATCTTTGTTGCGATAATCGTGGCTGAGCGCATTCATATTGGTAAGATTGCACCTGCCGTTACCGGTGGCGAGAATCTTCTTTCCCACTCTCGGCAGATGCTCAAACAGCGCGATTTTTATATTCGGATGAATGCGGTTTGCCTGAATAGCAGCCGCCAGTCCGGATGCGCCCGCGCCGATTATTCCAAGATTGTATTCTTTCATAATATCACCGAGAGAATTATACAATATTTAATTATTATATTCAAGATAAAAAGAATTAAACAAACATTCTTCAATTCAGACCCGGGTTGGAAACATCATATTGCTCTCTTTTTAAAAAATAAAAAATATTTATTATTTCCTCTTTTTTTAACTGTATTTATCTTATCTAATATATACTTATCTATACTGTGGATCCACAGATATGGATCCGGAATTTTATGTGTTTCCCCCGGTATTGCTTTCTCGCCGAAACAACATAAAAGAAGAAGCGCAGTATATAAATACTGCGCAAAATATGTTTCCCGTATATACTTATATGGTTACTTTTTAAAATTATTAAAAAAGCTTTTTTTGGCGCCCTGGGCGTCTTCGAGTTCGAGGCCGAGCTCGGGGGCGAGGTCGCGGAGTTTTCTCTTCTGGTCTTCGCTGAGGGATTTGGGAGTATCAACAACTACGGTCACGACCATATCTCCCCTGCTCTTGCTGTTAACGACCTGAATTCCCTTGCCTCTGAGGCTGAACTGCGTGCCGGACTGGGTGCCTGCGGGAATATCGAAGAAAACGTCGCCGTCGAGAGTCGGGATTCTCAGCTTGCCGCCGATTGATGCCTGAATGAAATTGATATGTTTATCAAAGAGAAGGGTATATCCTTCGCGGGTGAAATAGGGATGAGGCCTGACGACCACTATAACCTCAAGATCGCCCTGCGGTCCGCCGTTTACGCCCGAGTTGCCCGCGCCGTAAACAACAAACGACTGTCTGTCATCGATACCTGCGGGAACGTTAATCTCTATAGATTCTTTCTGTGAAATTCTGCCCTTGCCTCTGCATTTCGGGCAGGGCGTTTCTATAATCGTGCCGGCGCCCGAACATTTCTGACAGGGCTTCTGAGTCTGGATCGTGCCGAAAGGCGTTCTCTGCTGAACGGTGACATAGCCCCTGCCCTGACAATCGGTGCATTTTTTGGGGCTTGTGCCGCTCGCGCAGCCGCTTCCTTTACAATCGGGGCATGTGTGGATTCTGTTGACATCAACCTTGCGCTTACATCCCTTTGCGGCATCTTCAAATGAAATTGTCAGACGGGTGCGCAGATCCTCGCCTCTGCGGGGCGCATTGGGATCGCTCCTGCGGCTGCCACCGCCGAAACCGCCGAATCCTCCGCCGAAGAACGAGCCGAATATATCGCCAAGATCGACATCGAATCCTCCGCCTCCGAAGGGACTGCCTCCCGCTCCGAAATTGGGATCTACTCCCGCGTGGCCGAACTGATCGTATTTAGCTCTCTTTTCCTTATCGGAAAGCACCTCATACGCTTCGTTGACCTCCTTGAACATTGCTTCGGCAGCCTTGTCATCGGGGTGAAGGTCGGGGTGATACTGCTTCGCCTTCTGTCTGTATGCTTTTTTGATTTCTTCGTCGCTTGCGCCCTTACCGACTCCGAGGACTTCGTAATAATCTCTTTTATCTGCCAAAACAATTACTCCTCTTTATTCCGCCCTCCCATTAAGGGAAGGCGGATTACTGATTACTGGTTATCGGCTTCGGTGAAATCAGTGTAATTAGCTCCCGGATCGCCTGCGGGGCCCTGAGCATTGGGATCGCCCTGAGCGGCGCCTGCGGCCTTATATAGCTTTTCGCTGATTTCATAGAACTTCTGAGTGAGTTCCTCTTTCTTTGCTTTAATATCATCGATATTGTCGCCCTTGAGAGCTTCCTTGAGGGCGTCTTTCTTTTCGGTTATAGCGGCCTTGTCCGCGTCATCGAATTTATCGGCATTCTCATTGAGAAGCTTTTCAACCTGATAGACGAGCTGGTCTGCTTCGTTTCTCGCGTCGATATCCTCCTTGCGCTTCTTGTCTTCGTCTGCAAATTTTTCTGCTTCGGCAACAGCCTTATCGATATCTTCCTTGCTCATATTCGAGGAAGCGGTAATCGAAATGGACTGCTCCTTCTGAGTGCCGAGATCCTTAGCTGATACATGAACTATGCCGTTTGCGTCGATATCGAATGTAACTTCAATCTGCGGAACGCCGCGCGGTGCGGGAAGAATGCCGTCGAGGTGGAATACGCCGAGAGTCTTGTTATCCTTGGCAAACTCTCTCTCTCCCTGAAGAACGTGAACCTCAACAGAGGGCTGATTGTCGGCCGCGGTGGAGAAAATCTGGCTCTTCTTTACGGGGATGGTAGTATTCCTGTCTATAATCTTGGTGTTGATTCCGCCCATTGTCTCAATGCCGAGTGAAAGCGGAGTAACATCAAGCAGGAGAAGACCTTTTACATCGCCGCCGATAACGCCGCCCTGGATGGCCGCGCCGATAGCTACGCATTCATCGGGATTGATTCCCTTGAAGGGCTCTTTGCCCATGAACTTCTTGATAGCTTCC
>JAFZOE010000320.1 GCA_017552845.1 Clostridia bacterium | reverse complement strand
TTTTCATCTACCCCGGCTATGAATTCAAATGCATCGACTGTCTCATAACCAATTTTCATCTCCCCGAGAGCACCCTGATTATGCTCGTTAGCGCATTCAGCGGATATGAAAACACGATGAGAGCTTACAAAACCGCGGTCGATATGCGTTACCGCTTCTTCTCATTCGGCGACGCGATGCTGATACTTAAGAAATGAATAATTGCAAATTCAGATAAAGGCAGGTAATATTATGACTTTTGAAGTATTTATGACAAAGGCGATAGCTTTTCTGACTTCGCTGTTTCTCACTCTGATTCCCTACGCTGGAGTCGCTCTCCCCGGACTCGACGTTTCGGATGAAGATTGTCTAGTCAATATCGAGATGATTTCCGATACGCATCTTGAGGCAAACGGAGTATTCCGCCAGGGCTTTATGAAAGCCGGATTCAACACGATGAAGAATTCGAAGGCGCCGATCGATGCCGTTCTCATTAACGGCGACATAACGAATTACGGCGATGAGGAAACACTGAAGCAGTATTATGAACTTATCAGCGAATACAGCCCCGCTCCCGTAATCACCGTTGCCGGCAACCACGATATAGGCCACGTCGGCGACAGAGACGTTACCGATATTTCACGCGAGGAGGCACTCGCGAATTTCATCAGATACCGCAACGAGTATCTCGGAACCGATTATGATGTGAATTATTACAGCACCGATATAAACGGCTATAAATTCATAATTCTCGGCGATGAAGTAATTGACGGCGGCCACTGGGACGCTATTTCCATGACTGACGAGCAGCTTGAATTTCTCGACAGAGAGCTCGCCGAGGGCACAGCTGAGGGCAAGCCCGTATTTGTCTGCTGCCACTGGCCTCTCGACCATATAAACGGCGAGGATACCGTCTGGGACGGCAGCGGAATCGGCGAGGATGAATATCCCGTCAAGGAAATCCTTGAGAAATATAATAATGTTTTCTATATCAGCGGCCACATGCACGCGGGCATAAAGAGCCACCTTGCAGAGGAAAAAACAGGCCTTTCAAGCGCGGAGCAGGTAAACAGAGTAACCTATATCACTCTGCCGACCTACGGTATTGTCAACTGGTTCGGCCTGACTCATTCGGGAACCGGCGCACAGCTTGAGGTTTACGCGGACAAGGTCGTTTTCAGACCGGTGAACTATATCACGGGCAACTGGTATGTCAACAGCGTTTACACCTTTGAACTTCAGTAAACGGAGGATACTATGAAAACTTTAAAAAGAATCGTTTCACTGCTTCTTTCCGCCCTTCTTATCTGCTCGGTGACAGCAATCGCGGGAGCTGAAGATGACACAGCCGCTCAGGCGGATTTCGTGCCCGTAATCAGATTCGTCGCCTCGAGCGACACACATATCCGCGACAATTCCGATCTGACATACAACAGAATCGGCAAAATGCTCGATCTGGCTTATGAAGAAGCGGAATCAGATGAAGCTTACGACAAACTCGATGCCGTTCTCATCTGCGGTGACCTCACAAATGACGGCACAAAGACCGAATTTGACAGATTCTATGAAGCTGTCAGCGCTTCTCTGCGCGACGAAACGCAGTTCCTCGGAGTGGTTGCCAAAAATCACGACGGCTATGTGATGAACCGCAAGGAACTCCGCGCATACTATAAGAGCGTAACCGGCAATGACGCCGATTTCCATAAAGTTATAAACGGTTTCCATTTCATCGGCCTTTCGGCTTCCGAGAGCGATGCTCAGCACTATGATTCAAAGCAGATTTCATGGCTCAAGAGCGAGCTTGACAAGGCGACAGCCGAAAACCCCGACAAACCCGTTTTCGTCATGCACCATGAGCACAACAGAGACACCGTTTACGGCTCATCGAGCTATGACGGCTGGGGTGTAACATATTTCAACAGCACTCTCAACGATTATCCGCAGGTTGTCGATTTCTCAGGCCATTCCCATTATCCGCTCAATGACCCGCGCTCGCTCTGGCAGGGTAATTACACGGCAATCGGAACCGGAGCTGTCTATTATTCGGAATTCACGATTGACACCACACGCACTTACCACCCCGCTGATTCCGAAGCCACGGCAACTTTCTGGATAGTCGAGATTGACGCAGCAAACCGTATGCATCTTCGCGGTTACGATATAGAAGCGGGCGAAATGATCTGCGAATACCTGCTTGAAAACCCCGCAAATCCCGAAAACAGGGAATATACGGTCGAAAAGCGCAAAGCGGCATCAAAGCCGCCCGTATTCGATGAGGGCGCGGAAATTGAGATAACTCCGGTCACCGGAGGATATACCGCTACGGTTCCCGCCGCAAAATCAACCGACGGTATGCCGGTCGTTCTCTACCGCTATAAGGTAATCAACAAGCTCGGCATAGCCGAGAAAAAAGGCTGGGTGCTCCCGAGTTACTATACTGCCGGAGAGCAGGAAACAATAGATCTAAAAATGACCGGTCTTGCGGCAGGCGACTACAAGATTGAAGTGATTGCCGAAACCGCTTACGGCGTCGATTCCGAGCCGCTTACCGCCGAAGTGACAATCGATGACGGCGGTTGCCCCTACTGCCATGAGCCTCACGAAGGCTTTGCAGGTTTCTTCATTGCGATATATCATTACATTGCCTGGTTCTTTACAAATCTTTTCTCATAATACAGAGAAGCCCGCAGGAATTTCCTGCGGGCTTTCAATATGCCTTTTATTCGGTTTTATGCGGGAATTTCAAAGTTATCGGGATCCGCGTCCTGAACAGCTTCGAAAGTATATACGACCGTTTCGTCGCCGTATTCAAAGGTGCCTGTATTGTCGCCGAGGCTGAATTTCGCATTGGTAACATCATCCGCCGAGCCGAAATGGAAAACTATATCGAGTCCGTTCTGCTCGCAGGTGAAGGGAGTTCCGCCTGTGCCGTCAGCTCTCTCTGTGCGGCCGTTCGCCTCGTCTTCAAAGATGAAGTATGTGTCGATTTTGCCGTCAATGCTCGCCGACCATACGCCCTTTGTAAAAAGATTTCCGGCGGGTTCGGCGTCTTCTGGAATCTCGAAATTGTCGGGATCTGCATCATCAACAAATGCGAATTCATAGGTCACCTTGTTTTCGCCGTAATCGAATGTGCCGGTGTTGTTGCCGAGGTCGAATTTTGCGTTTGTCACATCGTCGGCCGAGCCGAAATGGAAAACAACATCCAATCCGTGCTGTTCGCAGGTAAAGGGAGCTCCGCCCGTGCCGTCGGCTTTTTCGGTGCGGCCGTTTGATTCATCAGTAAAAATGAAATAAGTATCGGCCTTTCCGTCAATACTGCCCATCCATACGCCTTTAGTAAAGAGATTGGGCTGTTCCGCCTCTGTTGACGTGGTTGTGTCCGTCTCAGCTTCGGGAGCTTTTCCGCATCCTGCAAACATTGCCAGAGCTATCGCCGCTGCAATCAGAATGGAAATCACTGCCGTAAATTTTATTTTCATAATAACCCTCCTTCAGGTTTTTTACCTGATGATTATAACATTTTTTGCCTGTGCTTTCAATATTTGATTTACAAACAGCAAAAACAGTATTATAATGGCATTGTATAATCAGGGAGGTATAATTATGGAAAGAATCACAAGTTTCAATGTTGACCACGATAAACTCGAGCCGGGCATCTACGTTTCGCGTATTGACGGCGATATCACGACATATGACCTTCGCACCCGTAAACCGAATAACGGCGAATATATGGATACGACCACCGCGCATACCGTTGAGCATATGTTTGCGACCTTTATCCGCAACAGCGAAATAAAGGACGATGTAATCTATTTCGGGCCGATGGGCTGCCGCACCGGCTTCTATCTGCTGATAAGGAATGCGGATAATGAGCGCGTGCTCGCAATCACCAGGAGAATACTCGCCGATATACTCGCTTATGACGGCCCTGTCTTCGGTGCTTCGCAGAAAGAATGCGGCAATTACAGAGATCTTGACCTTACCAAATGCAAGGCCGAATGCGCCGCTTATCTCAAAGTCCTCGAAGCTCCGCAGAGTTTCAGATATGCGGAATAAGACGAATCACGCTGTCCGGGGCTGCACGTTCAGCCCCATTTTTAATTCCTTTTTATAATTAAAAACTTCTTGACATACCGCGCCCGTTATGATATTATATTCAAGCATTTACGGAGAGATACCGAAGTGGTCATAACGGAACGGTCTTGAAAACCGTCGTACTCTCACGGGTACCGTGGGTTCGAATCCCACTCTCTCCGCCAGATTAACGCAAGCTTCAATTTAATATATATGCTTAACGCTACCATGGAGAAGTACTCAAGTTGGTGACGAGGCGCCCCTGCTAAGGGCGTAGGTCGGGTAACCGGCGCGGGAGTTCGAGTCTCCCCTTCTCCGCCAAATCAAAAAGCATCCCACCAGGGGTGCTTTTTGTGTTTGTTATTCCGGACAAACCGCTTGAAAATTCTGCTGTATTTTCTCATTTTCCGATTGACATATCGCGCAATAAATAATAGAATAAAAGCGAGGTGACAATCATGAAAAGAATATTATCATTGGTTATTGCAGTTCTCATCATCTTTACAGTCGGCGGAGTTTCGACGATTGCCGCGAATGCGGGCGGAACAACCTACTATATCGATTCCGTCAAGGGCAGCGACAAAAACAGCGGCAAGAGCTCTGCCAAGGCGTGGAAAACGCTTGAAAAAGCTTCAACAATCCGCTATAAGAAGGGCGACACCATCCTTCTCAAGCGCGGCTGCAAATTCAACGGCACCTTCACCGGCGCGGGCTACGGCACTAAGAATCTGCCGATTACCGTCTCCGCATACGGCAAGGGAAAGAATCCCGTTCTCACCCAGAGCAAAGACGAATATATAATGTTTTTCAGCGATATCAAATACTGGACCATCAAGAATCTGAGCTTCAGGGATTCGAACAGAGCTATCAGAATCTTCGCCATGAACGATGTTGATGTCACGGGCGTCAGAATCACCGCCTGCGATTTTGACAATATCGGCAACAATCCCGGCAAGGAATTCGACGGAGAGCCCTGCATTTTTGCGGATAACGGCGATTCAAAAGCCCTGCTCAGGAATATGGTTATCTCAAATCTGAAGATTACAAACTGCGGCAGAGGCATGGAAATCAAGGGCAAGAACCGCGAAAGAGGCATGGACAGCTTTGTCAACGAAAAAGTCTCCTACAGCCCGAATATCCTGATTGAGAACATTTACTGCAAGAATCTTCAGTATGACGCAATTATCCTCGGCTCGATGAGGGATTCGAGAGTCCGCAACTGCCGCCTGCTCGATACCTGCTACAAGAACGATTTCGCGACCGCGCCAATCTGGCTGCATCACTGCGACAATGTTACGGTCGAATACTGCGAGATTTCAAATGCAAACGGCCAGCTTGACGGCATGGCAATCGACTTTGACGGCTGGACCATCAACAGCACCTATCAGTATATTTATTCCCACGGCAATAAGAGATTTATGCGCAACTGCCTCTTTGACAGAGAGACGAGAAACAGGAATAATACGGTCCGCTACTGTCTGAGCGTCAACGACAACGAGGGAGTATTCGATTATCCGTCATTCGTTATTCCCAACGAAACCAGCAATTTCATCACCTCGATGGAAGGCTTCAATTTCTACAATAACACGATTATCAACGGCAACCCGTATCTCTGGATAAACATCAAGAGCGCGAATGTGAAGAATAACATCTTCGCAAGCGACAGCGCACTCAGAGCTGGCGGAAAGGCCATGCTCAACGGTTTCTCAATCGGCGTGAGCAAGAGCGGAAACGTCAACACGACAGTCAAGAACGCGGGCTTTGTCGGCGGCGACACTTACAATATCAGATCGTGGATGCTCAGGGATTCCTCGAAGTATCTCGGCAAGGGCTGCTTCACCGACGCCTCCACCGCGAATATGCTGAAAATTCCGGTAAAATAAAAGAATAATCAGAATGCAGTCCAAAAGCTCTCTTCATGCGAAGAGGGCTTATTTTTATACTCCGGTCTTACTGAAAAACGCCGGTGTCACATTTATGAAAAAACCTGCAATGTCATTATTTACAAATGGAGCATACTGTTTTTAAGCAATTATACAAAAAAGCTAAAAAAATATAACATTTTATTTGTTTTTATTGCAATATTTACAAAATATTATATAATTAAATTGGCAGTTTATATGCAGATTGCATATAGTATATACGCTTTTAGAATTAACAGAGAGGAGTTTATTATGAAAACGAAGTTTAAGAAAACGCTTGCGCTTCTGCTCGCGGCTCTGATGCTTATCGGAGTTATGCCTGCGATGTCGCTGACCGCTTTCGCGGACGGCGGGAATGATTATCCCGTCATCACCGCTGACAGCGAGGCAGAAGTAACCTTGGATTACGGGGAGAGGGCTTATTTCAAATTTGTCCCCGAAAAGACAGATTTCTATGCTTTTTACTCAACTGCTGAAAATGTGGATCCATATGGTTATGTCTACCTGGTCGATCCTGCAGAGGAGGGTGCTGTTGCTTACCTTACCAATGACGACAGCGGAAGCGTAAACAACTTCCGTATTGAATCTGTTCTTGAGGCGGAAACTGTTTATTATCTCGGAGCAGGATTCTGCGGCGACAGCAATTCCGGAACTTATACAGTCAAGCTTGAAACTCTCCACCAGAATGACGGCTATAATGAGGAAGAAATAACCATTCAGCCGACCTGCTCTGCCATGGGCAGTGCAACCGTTGAATGCAGGTATTGTCATGAGCCATATTCAATTGCAATTCCTAAGCTCTCTCATACCGATGAAAACACAGACGGTATCTGTGATGTCTGCGAGGAACAGTTTGCCTTTTATCTTACAGACGGCGTTCCCAGGACCGGCTCTGTGAATTACGGTGACTCGGAAGAGGTCAGGTTCAAATGTGAGACCAGCGGATATTATTATCTTTTCCGATATGCCAATTATATGAACTACAGCAGCATTTATTATGATTTCGATGAAAACAACTATGTCGGATGGGAAGATTATTTCTATCTTGAAGCGGGTAAAACCTACTGCCAGAAATTCATAAACAACTATAGCGCAGAGCAAACGGGAACTTACCTTGTTTCGGTATGCCATGAACATAATGATTCGGGTGAAAACGGCGTGTGCAGTATCTGCGGTAAGAAACGCTTTTATGAAGTGACCGATGGCGAAGCCAAGACGCTGACAATCAATCCCGGAGATATCGTGACTGCGGTAATCAAGCCGCAGGAGACCGGCAACTATACTGTTCAGGGTTATAGTTACGGCAACGTCTACAGCAGAGGTTTCAAATGCTCCGACGGCTCCTGGCCATCCAGTAACAGCAATAACGAATATACCCTCGAGGGCGGCAAAACTTATCTGTATAAATTCTACAACCTTGGGGAAGAACCGGGTGAAGCAAAGGTTACATATACACATGCTCATTTTGACGGAAACGGCGACGGGCTCTGCGACAACTGCAACAAACAATTCAAATACACTCTGACCGAAGGTGAACCCCTGACATTCACAGCCGACCCGGGTGATAACATTCAATTCACATTTGAGTGCGCAAAGGACGCGGTTTACAATTTCAATTATAACGGCGGCGGCTATCTGATGAATGTCCGTTGCGGCGATGATTATGTCTGGAACAGCGGAGGCGGTTATTCGCTTGAAGCAGGAAAAACATACACGTTTTATTACTCCGGCGGCTCTTCAGGCGGGCAGACAACAGTAACTCTCAGACATATCCATAATGACGGCGACAATGACGGAAAGTGTGATTTATGCAACAAGCAATATTACTTTGTTGCCGAAGAGGATGTCCCTCTTGAATTTGTCATCCCTGCCAACGAGGAATATGCAGTAAAATTTACTGCCCCGAGAAAAGGAGCTTTCGTATTCGACTGCTCAAACAACGTATACGGCTCACTCTACAGGGAATATGATAACGGCGGAAACGAATGGGTCAATTCTTACTATAATAACTACAATGGCTATAAAGCTTGCTACAATCTTGAAAACGGAGTAACCTATACATATCGTTTCTATACCGACAGCATTGAGAGAAACGCAAAGGTTACAGTCAGACACGCCCATAAAGGCACGGAAACTATAATCGTCGAGCCCGGCATCGCTTCGCAGGGCGCCGGCAGCATCATCTGCGACATATGTCATGAGAAATTCTGCGGATTGATTGACTGCACAGGCAGTGAGGTTGAAAAAGTTGAGCGCGACGGCCTTATCTACAGGATTTATGAGAAAGACGGTGAGAGAGAAGCCGCACTGGTCGACTGTGATTTTGTTGAGGCGATAAATAATCTTCCCGAGAATCTTGTGATTCCCGACAACATCAACGGCGTTACCTTAACGGCAATCGATCAGGCG
Source organism: Clostridia bacterium (assembly GCA_017552845.1). Taxonomy (GTDB): domain Bacteria; phylum Bacillota; class Clostridia; order Oscillospirales; family Acutalibacteraceae; genus CAG-177. The sequence goes on along the minus strand of JAFZOE010000320.1, from coordinate 1,733 downwards.
CCGTATTACGGCAAGGGAGTCAAGTCGGTAACCATTCCCGATACAGTTGTAAGCATCGGCGACGACGCTTTTGTTGCGTATACATCGCTTGAAAGCGTCACTATTCCCGACAGCGTAAAAATAATCGGCGAAATGGCATTTTTCGCCTGCACCAATCTTAAAGAAATCAACCTCGGCAGAGGAGTTAAATACATAGGCAAAGATGCTTTCAGGATTCTGCTCAACGACGAGGAAAAGCAGGAAATTGCAACAGAAGCAGCAGAAATGGAGCAGGCGATTCCCGAAGCTCAGGCGGAATACTTTGCTGAATGGTCCGAACACTTCGGAGTTGAGATAACAAGCTGGGATCAGCTTATTGAACTCGCCGAAGCGGATGAGACCCTCTCCGAAGAAGATGTAGAGGATCTCAAAGAAACCAAAGCTGAATTTGAAATATACAGCTATATATTCGATATTTATGATGAAGTTGCAGCCCTCGAGGAATCTCCGATTGAAACCATAAACTACGCCGGAAGCAGCGCTGACTGGGAAGATATATTCATAGACAGCAGCAACGACGAAGCAATTGATAACGCAGAAATCATCTTTGATATATTTATTGCAAGACTGATTGTTGACAACGAGGTCTGGGATACCATTGAATTCTCCGCCACTCAGGAGTCGTTGAACCTGCCCGAAGTTCCCAAGAAAACAGGTTACACCGGCAGATGGTCCGATTATATTCTTGAGGCCAAGGATATTGAAATCACGGCAATCTATGAACCGATCACCTATCATGCGACAATCAAGGCAGACGGCGAGATTATAGATGTAATTGATTTCGTTTACGGAGATGAAACGCTGAATCTTCCCGATGTTCCCGGAAAAGAGGGCTATACAGGCTCATGGCCGGATTATACTCTCGGTGCAGAGGATATAACGATTGAGGCAGTCTATAAGATTAACAGTTATACCGTATCCTATGTTGTTGACGGCAACACTCAGACAACCGCCGAGATTGAATTCGGAGAATCAATCATAATTCCGCGTTCACCCGAGAAGAAAGGCTACACTTTCGGCGGATGGGTTGATGCCGACGGCAAGTCCCCCGAGGATTATGACGGAATGCCTGCAAAGAATCTGACATTTGAGGCAGTCTGGACTATCAATCAGTATACAATTACATTTGATACCGCAGGCGGCAGCGAGATTGAGGCAATCAAGCAGAACTACGATACAGACATCACCGCTCCTGCAGACCCGACCAGAGAAGGCTATACCTTCCAGGGCTGGAAACCCGAAATTCCTGCAAAGATGCCTGCAGATGACATGACGGTTGTTGCTCAGTGGAAGATCAATCAGTATACTATTACATTTGATACCGACGGCGGCAACGAGATAGAGGCAATCACTCAGGATTACGATACCGATATAACCGCTCCCGCGGATCCCGTCAAGACCGGTTACACCTTCACAGGCTGGCAGCCCGAAATCCCCGCAAAGATGCCTGCAGAGAATATCACGGTCAAAGCGGTTTATGAGCAGATTACCTACCACGCGACAATCAAAGCTGACGGCGAGACTATAACTGTTATTGATTTCGTTTACGGCCAGAAATCCATCGCGCTTCCCGATGTTCCCGAGAAAGAGGGTTATACAGGCTCCTGGCCGACTTACACTCTCGGAGCAGAGGATCTAACGATTGAAGCCGTCTACAAGATTAATTATTACTATGCATTCTATAAGGACGGCGA
>JAFZOE010000031.1 GCA_017552845.1 Clostridia bacterium | reverse complement strand
GATGGCTTCGGTAAGATTGTGAGGCGGAATGCTGGTCGTCATACCTACCGCGATACCCTGCGAGCCGTTTACTATCAGATTCGGGAATCTTGCGGGAAGCGCACGCGGCTCCTTGCAGCTCTCGTCAAAGTTCGGGCTCCAGTCAACCGTATCTTTCTCGATATCGTCGAGCATGTGGTTGCTGATTTTGCTGAGCCTTGCCTCTGTGTATCTGTATGCTGCAGGGGGATCGCCGTCAACCGAGCCGAAGTTTCCGTGGCCCTCGACAAGCATATATCTCATTGAGAAATCCTGCGCGAGACGGACCATGGCGTCATAAACCGATGTGTCGCCGTGCGGATGATATTTACCGAGCACGTCGCCGACACAGGTGGCGGCTTTCTTGAACGGCTTGTCCGATGTCAGATTATCCTCAAACAGAGTGTAGAGAATTCTGCGGTGAACGGGCTTGAGACCGTCCCTGACATCCGGCAGGGCTCTGTCTACGATAACGGACATTGCGTAATCGAGCAGAGCCGATTTCATTTCCGGAACTATATCCGAGGTGGTAATGACCTGATTCGGGAAAAGTATATCTTCGGGTTTGTAATCTCTCTTATGTGCCATTATTCCACCTCCTTAAATATCAAGATTAACAACATATTTTGCGTTTTCTTCAATCCATTCGCGCCTCGGGTCAACCTCTTCGCCCATAAGCAGGGTAAAGATTTCATCCGCGAGCTCCGCATCCGAGAGAGTAATTCTTCTCAGAGTGCGCGTTTCGGGATTCATTGTAGTCTCCCAGAGCTCGTGAGCATCCATTTCGCCGAGACCTTTGAATCTGCTGATATCCACTTTGGCGTCAGCCTTGTCGCCCCTGAGCTCTGCGGAAACAGCATCTCTCTCTTCATCGGAATAAGCGACCTTCTGAGTTTTGCCCCTTGTGAGCTTATAGAGCGGGGGAACAGCGGAGTAAACATATCCGTGCTCGATAAGAGGCTTCATATATCTGAAGAAGAAAGTCAGAAGCAGAGTGCGGATATGAGCGCCGTCGACATCGGCATCGCTCATGATGACTATCTTGTGATAGCGGAGTTTTTCAATATCGAAATCATCGCCGATACCGCAGCCGAAAGCCACGATAAGCGGGCTGAGTTTATCGTTGCCGTAAACTTTATCAAGGCGTGCCTTCTCAACGTTGAGCATTTTGCCCCACATCGGAAGTATGGCCTGGAATCTCGAATCTCTGCCCTGGCTGGCTGAGCCTGCAGCCGAATCGCCCTCGACAATGTATATTTCACAGAGTGCCGGGTCTCTTTCGTTGCAGTCGAGCAGCTTGTCGGGCCTCTGTCCGCTCTCGAGTCCGTTCTTCTTCCTGACGGTCTCTCTTGCCTTCCTTGCGGCCTCTCTGGCTCTGTTGGCGTTGAGAGCTTTCTCGAGAATGGTTCTTGCAACCTGCGGATAATCGTCAAAATACTGCTCGAGTCCTTCGGAAACGATTGAATTCACGAGTGTTCTGACTTCGGGATTGCCGAGCTTTGCCTTGGTCTGACCCTCAAACTGCGCGTTCGTGAGCTTTACGGAAATAACGCAGGCGAGTCCTTCCTGAACATCTTCGCCGCTGACGCCGCCCTCTTTTATGATTTTTGCCTTTTTACCATATTTGTTGATGGCGTTCGTGAGCGCTCTCTTGAAGCCGTCCTCATGCATACCGCCTTCGGGAGTGCGGACGTTGTTTGCAAATGAAACAATCTTTTTATCGTATGAATCGTTATACTGGAATGCGAGTTCGGCGAGTATATCGTCCTTTTTGCCCGAAAGATAGATTATATCTTCGTGAATGGCCGTCTTGTGTCTGTTGAGGAAAGTAACATACTCATTGATACCGCCCTCATAGCACATTGTTGCCCTGCGGTCCTTTTCGGGCTTTTCTGCGCTCGATGAACGGGAATCGGTAATTGTAATTGTGAGGCCGGCGTTTAGGAAAGCCTCCTCGCGCATTCTCTTGAAAAGAGTTTCGTAGTTGTATTCGAGAGTATCCGTAAACATCTCGGGATCGGGCTTGAAGCGGACATAGGTGCCCGTATGGTCCGTATCGCCGATTATCTTCATCTCCTGGGTGATTTCACCGCGGGAGAATTTCATCTGATGAATCTTGCCGTTTCTGTGGACCTCAACCTCAAGCCACTCGGAGAGCGCGTTAACAACAGATGCGCCGACGCCGTGGAGACCGCCGGATACTTTATATCCGCCGCCGCCGAATTTACCGCCAGCGTGGAGCACGGTAAAGACGACCTCGAGAGCGCTCTTGCCGGTCTGGTCCTGTGTATCTACGGGAATACCTCTGCCGTTATCGGTTACGGCGATGATATTGCCTTCCTGAATCTCAACTTCGATATGAGTGCAGTAGCCTGCGAGCGCCTCATCGATTGAGTTGTCAACTATTTCATAAACGAGATGGTGAAGACCGCTCTCACCGGTTGAGCCGATATACATACCCGGTCTCTTGCGGACTGCTTCGAGACCCTCGAGCACCTGAATCTGACTCGCGTCATAATCCTCGGTGACAACCGTATTCATTTCGGCTCCCGCCTCAAATTCCTCTATATCCTTTTCGGCCTTGGCAATTTCCGCAGCCTCTTCGGCATCGATTTCGGTCAGGATGCCCTCATTCTCTTTATCTTTGTCTTTTTTGATATCCTTACTCAAGATCTTACCCTCTCATTCACATTCCTATTTTGGACATAACGCTTTTTTTCTTTTTCTTGGGCTTATACGGGGGAGGATTGTCGAGCTTCATCCTCGCGCCTTTACCCGCGTTTGAAGCGAG
>JAFZOE010000319.1 GCA_017552845.1 Clostridia bacterium | reverse complement strand
GAAAACAGATACAAGGCGATGAAAAAGACGATGGAGACGATGACCGTCCCCGAGCCGGGCACGGATGAGCCGATTGAAATCGACGAAAACGCGCTCTTCACCTTCGCCGCCTGGGGCGATCCGCAGATTTTTCACGGCACGGAAACGCGTATCCGCAATTTCGCCGCCGCCTGCAAAGATATAGCGAATATGCCCGGAAAGCTTGACGCGATTGCGATTCTCGGCGATGTGGCCGAGATGGGCGCGGAATGCGAATACAAAGTCGCCGCGGAGATTCTGAATTCGGTTTCGGATAAATTCGGCGATTTCCTGTGCGTTACGGGCAATCACGATATCCGCAAGCGCAACTATACCCGCCAGCGCGGCGTTTTCAGGGATTTCGTGCTGAGCGTGAAGGGCGGCATATTCGAAAATCATAACGGCGGATACTGTTTCAGCAAGGATTATCCCCACTGCCGCTTTATCCTGATGGGGAGCGACACGAATTCATTTGAGGGAACTTATATAAATTCCGCCCAGCGCAAATGGCTCGAGAAGGAGATTGCCGAGGCGGAAAAGCAGGGCAAGACGGCATTCGTGCTCAATCACCAGACTCTCAAATGGACCAACGGCCTGCCCGTAACCTGGGGCGGCAGGGGCAAATGGCGCGGCTCAATCGGCATCCAGAGCGACAAAATCCGCGAGATTTTCGAGCGCCACAGCAACGTCGTATTCATCACCGGCCACCTGCACTACGGCTTCAGCATTTACAATTACGAGGACTGCGGCTGTTTCAAGGCGCTGAGCGTCCCGACGGTCGGAGTCGTCAACCACGGCGCGGTTTCAAACGATTCGCAGGGCTATATCGTCACGCTCTATGAGGATAAAATCACAATCCGCGCACGCCTTCACGCCGAGGGCAAATGGCTCGATAAAAAGCTCCCGGGAGCGTATATCGAATTCAGAATTAAGAATTAAGAGTTAAGAGTTGAGAGTTAAAGGCGAGAATTCAAAGACGAGAATTAAACGTTGAGAATTGACAGTTGAGAATTGAATAAATTGTCATCCTGAGCGCAGCGAAGGATCTCAATCACAGACTTGCTGCAGGGCGCGGGTCTCCGGTGGAGACCTCTGCCGCAGGCAGAAGCGCCGACCGAGCCGACAGGCGAGACCGGATATCATCCGCCCGCACAAGGATATGCAGAGCATCATATAATTAAATAATCCGCTTGTGGCCCTCTCCGAGAACGGAGAGGGTGGCTTGCGAGTAAAACGAGCAAGACGGGTGTGGCGATATGCAGAACACACACTTTTTGCAAAACTGCGTTTTGCCCGCGCCCCTACGGCTCACTGTCATCCTGAGCGGAGCGAAGGATCTCAACAAACGGCGTATTATAAACGCATAAACAGTAATTCTCCTAAACTTGCGATTCTTCGGCGTTCGCCTCAGAATGACAGCATAAATAAAAATCAAAAACCGCAGGGCTGAATTGCCTTGCGGTTTTATATTGCGTATTAAACCGAATAATTCTTAATTCTTAATTCTGAACTCTTAATTCTCTCAGATTTCCGGCTCGAAGGAGGGCATGAGGCGGAGCTTGAAGAGGTTGGCCTTGTGGAGGCGGTCGATTTTCGCCTTCTTTTCCTCATCCTCGATGATGCCTTCGCGGATGTATCTGTCGAGCTCGGCGTAGGTGAAGCCGAGGTTTTCCTCGTCGGTCTTGCCGCACAGGCCGTCAATCGGGACCTTATCGACCAGCACGTCG
>JAFZOE010000318.1 GCA_017552845.1 Clostridia bacterium | reverse complement strand
GGTCTGTTTTCCGCGTCTCCGTTATCCATAAGGCCTACGGGCGCCTCAACATAGGTGTCGAGCGGCATGAGCTTGAGGATCGCGTCGAGAATTTCGTTGACACCGTGGCCGTCAAGGCGGATAAGGCGCTTCGCGACCGATGCGGCGGGGAAATTGCCGTCGCCGATGACGATTTCATCGCCGTGGCCCATTTCCATAAGGATTTTGAGAAGATTCGGTGAAAGAACGGGGGAAATGTTTTTTAACATGGTATTGCCTCCTGATATTGATTAGAATTCCGCAGAACCCGTGGTTCTCGGGAACGGAATAGCGTCGCGGATATTTGAAACGCCGGTGAGATACATTACAAGGCGCTCGAAGCCGAGACCGAAGCCGCTGTGCTTGACGCCGCCGTATCTGCGAAGGTCGAGATACCAGCTGTAATCCTCCTCTCTGAGGCCGAGCTCGGCGATTCTGTCAAGAAGCACGTCGAGACGCTCCTCTCTCTGGCTGCCGCCGATGATTTCGCCGATTCCCATGACAAGGCAGTCGCAGGCGGCGACGGTCTTTCCGTCGTCATTAAGGCGCATATAGAAAGCCTTGATTTCCTTGGGATAATCGGTGACAAAGACGGGCTTTCTGAATATCTGCTCGGTAAGATAGCGCTCGTGCTCGGTCTGAAGGTCGATGCCCCAACTGACTTTATATTCGAATTCGTCATTGTGCTTTTCGAGAAGCTCAACCGCCTCGGTATATGAAACCCTGCCGAAATCGGAATTCGCAACGGCGGTCAGGCGCTCGAGCAGGCCCTTGTCGACGAATTTATTGAGGAAATCCATCTCCTGCGGGCAGTTTTCAATGACGTAGTTGATTACGAATTTAATCATCGCCTCGGCGATATCCATATTTTCGCTCAGCTCGGCAAATGCGATTTCCGGCTCAATCATCCAGAATTCGGCCGCGTGGCGCTGAGTATATGATTTCTCGGCTCTGAAGGTCGGGCCGAAGGTATAGATTTTGCCGAATGCGAGAGCCATGATTTCGCCCTGAAGCTGACCTGAAACGGTCAGGAAAGCGGGCTTCTTGAAGAAATCCTGAGCGAAGTCGACGGCGCCGTCTTCGGTCTTCGGAACGTCGGCAAGATCAAAATCGGTGACTCTGAATCTCTCGCCCGCGCCCTCGGCGTCCGAGCAGGAAATCAGCGGGGTATGTGCATAGACAAAGCCCTGATCTATAAAGAATTTATGAATCGCGTAAGCGGCGACGGAGCGCACTCTGAATACCGCGTTGAAGAGGTTGGTCCTCGGTCTGAGATGCGCGATTTCCCTGAGGTATTCAACCGAATGTCTCTTTTTCTGAAGAGGATAATCGGGAGTGGATGCGGCCTCAACGGATATTTCATCAGCGTTGATTTCAAAGGGCTGGCCCGCCTCGGGGGTAAGCAGAAGCCTGCCGGTTACCCTGAGAGCTGCGCCGACATTCTGCTTTGCTATATCCTTGTAGTTTGCGAGCTTGTTCTCTTCAAAAACGACCTTGAGGCCCTTGAAAGAGCTGCCGTCGTTGAGCTCG
>JAFZOE010000317.1 GCA_017552845.1 Clostridia bacterium | reverse complement strand
TGCCGGAGCCTGATTCGCCGACTATGCCGAGCACTTTTCCGCGCTCGAGCGAGAAGGAGACATCGTTGACCGCCTTGACTTCGCCCGCGTCGGTGAAGAAGGAAGTTTTAAGATTTTTTACTTCAAGTAATGCCAAATCTGCCGCCCCCCTTAATTATTCAGTTTCGGGTCAAACGCGTCGCGCAGGCCGTCGCCGAAGAGGTTGAGGCTGAGCACGATGAGCGAAATGACGATTGCGGGTATGACGAGACGGTAGGGATAGCTCGAAAGGCCGTTGAGCGCCTCGGAGGCGAGTGAGCCGAGCGAGGGCATCGGGGCGTTTACGCCGAGTCCGAGGAATGAGAGATAGCTCTCGGTGAATATCGCCGAGGGAATCTGCAGAGCGGCGGAGATGATGACCACGCTTATGCAGTTCGGGATAAGATGCTTTCTTATTATCCATTTGCCCTTTGCGCCCGTCGCCCTTGCGGAGAGCACATATTCCTGCTCCCTGAGCGAGAGAATCTGACCTCTGATGAGGCGGGACATACTGACCCAGTAGAGAAGGGCGAAAACTATGAATAAGCTGATGATATTCGCGCCTATGCTCTCAAGCGGCGTGCCCGCGATAACGGGCGTGAGCGTCATCTTGAAAACTGCGGAGAGCAGGATAACCATAAGCATATCGGGCAGAGAATAGATTATATCGACTATTCTCATTATAATCAGATCGACTTTTCCGCCGAAATAGCCCGAGACCGAGCCGATTAAAGTGCCTATGATAAGCACGATTATGCTCGCGAAAAGACCGACCGCGAGCGAAACTCTCGTGCCGTAGATAACTCTGATGAAATAATCCCTGCCCGCGGCGTCCGTGCCGAAGATATGGGGGAAGACCTTTTCGCCCGCTTCCTTCTGAGCGAGTTCGGTCCTGCCGTATTCAAAGGGCTTGAGATTATTATATGAAGCGTCAACCGGTCTGCCGGGCTGAACTCCGAGCTGGCTCTCGTATGAATAGGGCCAGAATGCCGGCAGGATAATGCTCGAGAGAGCGATGATTACGATAACTATGAAACTTACAAACGCGACTTTGTTCTTATAGAGGCGCTTCACACCGTCCCTGAAGAAGGTGGTGGATTCGCGCATCTTGACCATATATTCCTTGTCCTCTGCCGATGCGGGGTTGAACATATCGAGATCGACATGGAAGGTAAATTTTTTCTTTTTCATCTTTACCCTCCTTATTCGAGCGTGATGCGCGGATCGACGACTTTATAAAGAATATCTGTGACGAGATTCATTATGACTATCAGCGCCGCGAGAATGATGGTTGTTCCCATTATCATCGGGTAGTCTCTGTTTGTGATTGAGCTTACGAACTGCCTGCCGATGCCGGGGACCGCGAAAATCTGCTCAACGACGAGCGAGCCCGTGACAATATAGGCGAGCATCGGCCCGAAATAGGTGAGAACGGGAATGAGCGAATTCTTCATCGCGTGGCCGAAAATGATTTTGGGGCCCGAAACGCCCTTCGCCCTCGCGGTGCGGATATAATCCTGACCGAGCACGTCGAGC
>JAFZOE010000316.1 GCA_017552845.1 Clostridia bacterium | reverse complement strand
CAAAAAGGCAGGAGAGACCATTGAGAGACTCATAGAGGCCGTCGAAGAGGCTGGTGAGGATACTGTATACGAAGAGGAGGAAAACGGTGAGGTTTTCGCTCAGATTGACAGAAACAAGTATCTAAACAGTAATCTTTGTAAAACAAATACATACTTTATAATACTTGTGTGTCAGACTTGCATGTAGGTCAAAAGTCCACAAAATGCTTTTTATGATATCCCGTAAACTGATTTGTTCTCAAACACGTGGAGATAGATTGTATAAAATAAATATGTTCGACATGACGTTCGAATATAAAATCTATTTTCAACAGTGAACGATAGTAAAAAAAATTTATGTATAATATTTATGTATAATTGAGTTGTTGTAACATTTTAAATAATCAAAAAAACGGCAAGATAAAGAAAAATCGGTGTGGTTTTAATCCTGCCAATTTTTATAAAATCTTATTTAGACACATTGAAATGCTGGGTTATAAAGCACAGCGTTTACACGCACCCTTAAATTTTTTATAAAGCCATAATAATTATTATTTTACGTCCACAACATTGTTATAAACATCGGTGAAGCGTCGTCACTTTTTACAAATCCGCAGTTTTCGTAGAAGCGAAGTTCGTCATTGTATGCGATAACCGCTATGCGTAAGTAATCTTTATATTTTTCTTTCACCATATCGACGAGATTGCGACCTATTGTCTGCCCGTGGTATTCCGGGTCGACAAGCAGATAGTGAACATAAGCATTCATGATGCCGTCATCCATCGCGCAGATCATCCCGATAAGCTTGTCCGCGTCCCAGGCCGAATAAACGGTCCTGAAGTTTTTCATCGCTTCTGCGAGCTTTTCGGGAAAATGTCCGGACGACCACTCGACCGAAAGAAACAGTCTTTCAAGCTCGGCCGGAGTGAAATCGTGCGTATCTTTATATATAATACTCATTAAGATTCTCCTGATACTATTAGTATTTCCTCAAACTAAGCAGATTTGTGACAATTCCCTGAGGCGTGACATCAGCCAGCGCATATTCATAGTTGTTTATGCTGCCGGGATTCAGAATATATGTTCCTTCAAAATAGCTCTCATACTGCTCGTGTGTGTGGCCGAAGAGAATCAGCGAGGCACCCGCTTTCTGACCCTGCATAATCAGCTCGTCGGTCCCGTATTTCACAAACTGTCTGTGCCCGTGAGTGCAGAAAACGATCTTATCGTTAATTCTCAGCAGCTCGGTTGTGTTCAGCAGAGATCCGAAGTCACAGTTCCCGCAGACCATGGTCAGAGGTCTGCCGGCAAGCTCATCGCCGACATTTTCAAAATCGCGTTCGCCGTCGCCGAGGAATATGATATGATCCGCGTCTTTGTGCTTGAGCAGAGCGGTTCTGACATTATATACATTTCCATGTGAATCGGAGAGAATCAGCAGTTTCATACCTGTTTTTTTACGGGCGGTTTTCTCAGAATATCATTGAGGTAATCTGCAATGAGATCGCCGTCCGTTTCCTTTTTAATATAGTATCTGTTTGAGTATCTGTTCTTCTTTGTTTTGACGTTTCCGTTCATATCAGTTTTGATATTAACCGGTTTTGAGAGCGAATAGAATGAAGTGTTGCCTTCAAAAGCATATTGAACAGCTGTCAGATCAAAAGATTTATTGATATAAGGAGCTTTTCCGCCGATAAATTCCTTGTATGCAATATAAACAGGGTTGTCTTTCTGCTCTTCGTCAAAGCCGGTTTTAATCTTATTTCCGATTTCATATCCGCTGAAAATCATTGTGTTTCTGAAATTCTCGATAACTGTATTGAACGCGAGCGGATCGGAAGCGACATTGAATTCCTCGCCATCCGGGAATTTGCCCGCCATTGAGACAATGGATTCAACTTTTTTGTTAAAAAGGAGAGAATCGCTTTCGAGAACTTCGGCTGCATTTGTCAGTGTTCCCGCGGTTATAATAACAACGGATTTATCGGGAGCATCCTTCAGAATTTCAAGATAAATATCTTTAGCGTCGTCTGCGTGGCAGGCGCTGTTTTCATATTTACAGAATTTTTTTACAACCGGTTTATTGTATTTATCATGCCCGGGAAGTATTTCCTTGCCTTTGTGCTGTCCGATTTTTATATCTTCATATCCGTAGTATTCGCAGATTGCCCTGATGCAACCGTTTGCGTAAGGGTTAGAAGTGCAGTTGCAGACCGCTCCGATCCGAACGCCATATTTTTCTGCAAGCTGCAGAAGGATTGCAAGCGCGCCCGCGTCATCGCAGTCGGGGCCCATATCGGTATCGAAGATAACTGTTCGTTTTCTTTCGCAGAGCGGAGTATAAGCTCCTTTTTCTCTGTTTTCTTCTTTCTTAACGGTTTTGATTGCGGACACAACTGTCCACGCAATCAGAAGCAGAATGAGCAGTATCGCAGCTCCGGGTAAAAGATACTTGTATGGAATATACTTATAAATCTCATATCCGAGCAGGGTGTAGAGAATTATTCTCGGCGAGAGACCGAGTAATGATAAACCCAGATATTTTATATACGGAGTCCTGACCGAGCCGAGAAATACGGAATTGAGATCTATCGGAAACACGGCAAGTCTGGTAATGAATATGCCCGCATTCTCATATTTATCATAGAGATTGAGAATTTTGTCTCCGTGCTTGCTCTCTCGTATTTTTTTCTTAACGAGGTTTCCGCCGAGAATAATGCCGAGAAGATATGAAGTGCTCAGCTCAAGTATGATTCCGGCGAAATTGATTATCAGCGCTTTCGGAGCGCTCATGGCCATTCCGACCGTAATATAGAGAAGCGAGGCGGGGATAACAAAGGTTACCCCTTTAACCATATAAACGGCAAGGATTGATACAGCCGCTATCAGAAAAGTTGACGAGCCGTCGATTATCGCCTTTATATCTATATTCCTCAGATCATTGTATTTCCATATAATCACAGCCGTGATTCCGATTGTAATCAGAATCCGTACGGCAATAAAAAAACTGTCGCGAAGCTTAACTGCGGATTTTTTCATACTGCACCTCCCGCATATTTCACTTTCATAATAATAAATTATTAAATGTAAATAATAAAGAAAATACTTGAATAAATAAAAATTTATGATATATTATACTATGTATGTTTTCAGGAAAGGGGGTAACGGATCTGATTACTCTGAAAGAAAAATTTCAGCGTTTTGCGGCGGGAATCACCTTTGACCGTGCCTATAAGTATATCAAAAAAGACCCTGCCGGCAATATAATCAAGCTCATCGATCTCGGACAGAAGCTCATGGGCTCGAATTTCCCTGTCAAAAACTATGACGCATTCAGAAACGCGGTCCGCGACCCCGAAAATGTCTGGAACAGATTCGCGATGTCTGTTATCAATGAGTGCGACGGAGATTATCTCAAGAAGATGCTGCTCGCAATCGGAATCGGTGCAGGTATCAACGGCACAAAGATCGTTCGCAAAAACCGCGAAAAGTATCATTGCAACATTCCGTTCCTTATTCTGTTTGATCCGACCAGTGCCTGCAATATGAAATGTAAGGGCTGTTGGTCGGCCGAATACGGCCATAAATCAAATCTGACCCTCGATGAAATGAGAAGCATAGTCAGCCAGGGCACAGCTCTCGGAACGCATGTCTATATGCTGACCGGCGGAGAACCGCTGGTCCGCAAGGATGATATATTCACTCTATGCAGAGAAAACCCGAACTGTATGTTCCTTTGTTACACCAATGCCACTCTGATTGATGAGGCATTCTGCCTTGAAATGAAGAAACTCGGCAACCTGACCGTAGCCGTCAGCATTGAGGGTAACGAGCAGAGCAATGACCTTCGCAGGGGCGAGGGAGCTTATATAAAGAGCATTCAGGCGATGGAACTGCTTCATAAGCACGGCCTGATTTTCGGTATTTCCGTCTGCTATACAAGTCAGAATATTCCTTATGTAACTAGTGATGAATTCACCGACTTAATGGTAGAAAAAGGTGCAAAATTCGCCTTCTATTTCAACTATATGCCGGTCGGCAAAAACGCTGTTGTTGATCTAATTCCGAGACCCGAGCAGCGTGCATTCATGTATAACTGGCTTAAGGAAGTAAGAAACACCAAGACCGGCAAACCTCTCTTCTTTATGGATTTCCAGGATGATGCCGAGTATGTCGGCGGCTGTATCGCAGGCGGCAGGAATTATTTCCATATCAATTCAGAAGGCGATATGGAGCCTTGTGTATTCATCCATTTTGCCGATTCCAATATCCGCAGGAATACAATTCTCGAAGGCTTGAGAAACCCGCTGTTTATGGCTTATTATCATAATCAGCCTTTCAATGATAATCAGTTAAGGCCTTGTCCTATGCTCGAGAATCCCGAATATCTCAGGAAGATTATTGCCGAGACAAAGGCGGAATCAACCGACCTTATCGAGAAGGAGTCCGCAGAAGAACTGACGGCAAAGACCGAAAAATTTGCCGAGGAATGGGCGCCAGTTGCCGAAAAACTTTGGAAAGAGAACAAGCATCCGAATCCCAAGACTCAGTATTACCGCGACACAGAAGAAGCAAAAAGCAAGTAATAGAATATTAAATTTCAATTAAATATCAGGGGTGCCGACTTAACTGCCGGCTGAGATTATACCCTTACACCTGATCCCGATAATGCGGGCGTAGGAAACAGTCTTATTAGTCGCGCCCGGTATGAGAATACCGGGCTTTTTCATTGAGACGCACCCCTTCATGAAAGGAAGATAAAAATGCCCAGAAAAATCAGTTCAAAAAGAGTCAATACAACGCTTCTGCTGACCGAGAGTGCAGTCATGCTCGCTCTGTCCGCCGCTCTTTTTACCGTCAGCGAATTCATTCCTTGGCCCGCCT